>JAYGEJ010000172.1:0-18712 GCA_046582425.1 Alphaproteobacteria bacterium | reverse complement strand
CTTAACTCATGGAAACATAATTAATATTGCCTCAATGTTTTCATTTTTTGGTTCTCCAATGTCACCAGGTTATACTGCTTCAAAGACTGGTTTAGTAGGTTTAACAAAAAGTTTAGCAAATGGTTGGAGTGAGCACCATGTAAGAGTAAATGCAATAGCTCCAGGATATATTGAAACAAAACTTACTAAAGCTTTAAGAGAAGAAGATGAACAAAGAGAAAAAATTACAGAACGAACAGCATTAAAAAAATGGGGTGTGCCTGAGGATATAGCTGGGGCAGCTGTATATTTGGCCAGTGATAGGGCTAGTTATACTACGGGAACGACGATTACTGTTGATGGTGGTTATAGTATTACTTAATTTCGTAGCCATTTGATTTTTTAGCAAATCCGTCAAAAAGATTTAACATTCTTTGTCTCCATGACCATAGAACATCATTTTTATCTAGAAGTTGTTTTGGACTTGTATTTCTGGCCCACATAAAAAATCCAAATAATAAATAATCACAATACATAGGATTGTTACCAGAAAAGAAATCATTATCTTTTAATATTTTTCTAAAAGGATTTAATTCTTTTTGTAAAATTGGAATATAATTTTCACTCTCTAGTTCTATTTCTTCTATTTTTTTATTTAACATTTTCTCTCTAGTCTCTCTAAAGTAATCTTTATCATCTGGCTGTAAAACTTTATAAACATCAGTCACAATAATACGAGCTAAAATACCCAAAATTTTTGTATCAAGCATATGATTAATAATACTTGTAAGTGCCATGTTTTCTTTTCCACCAAAAAGAGATGGCTTATCTGGATATGTTTCTTCTAAATATTTAGCTATTTTTAATGATTCTCCAGTCCAAGTATTTCCATCTTCTAGAACTGGAACAGTTTTAAAGCCTTTGTGACTGATTAATGATTTATCAGAGAATTTTACTTGAACTCTTTTGGTTTGATCATATAACTCTTTATGGTTAAGAGACATTAATATTCGCCATGTATAGGGACTAAAATATTGTTCATTAATTGCATCAAGTTCATATAGAATCATTGTAAATAACTTTCTTTTTTCTAGTAATTAATTATATATAAGCATATATGAGGTAAATATTAACTGTTATTAATAATAATTAAATATTATGAATTATAATAAATTTTTTTCAGACGCATTAGATTCTCTTAAATCTGAGGGCAGATATAGAGTTTTTAATGATATAAAAAGAACCTTAGGAAATTTTCCTAATGCTATTCATTACTCTGAATCAGAAGAAAAAGAAGTTTCTGTGTGGTGTTCTAATGATTATTTAGGAATGGGCCAGAATGAAAAAGTTTTAAACGCTATGCATGAGGCTATAGATTCCTCAGGAGCCGGATCTGGAGGGACAAGAAATATATCTGGAACATCCCATTATCATGTGTTGTTAGAGGAAGAACTAGCAGACCTTCATAACAAAGAATCAGCATTATTATTTACATCAGGTTATATTTCTAATGAAGCATCTTTAAGTACAATAGCTTCAATATTACCTGATTGCGTCGTTTTTTCAGATGAATTAAACCATGCTTCTATGATTCAGGGTATGAAAAATAGTAAGGCAGAAAGATTTATTTTCAAGCATAATAATCCAAAACATTTAGAGGAAATTCTTCACAATATTCATCCTGATCGTCCAAAATTAGTAGCTTTTGAATCCGTTTATTCTATGGATGGAGATATAGCTCCAATAAAAGAGTTATGTGAAGTTGCAAAAGCAAATAATGCTCTTACTTATTTAGATGAAGTTCATGCTGTAGGAATGTATGGTCCGAGAGGAGGAGGTATTGCTGAAAGAGATGGCTTAATGGATGAAATAGATATAATAGAAGGTACATTAGCCAAAGCATATGGTACAATGGGTGGTTATGTGGCATCTAGTAAAGACATAATAGATGTTATAAGGTCTTTTGCCTCTAGTTTCATATTTACAACTTCTTTACCTCCTGCAATAGCAGCTGGTGCTTTAGCTTCTGTAAAACATTTAAAAAATTCAAATGAAGAAAGAGTTATTCATCAAGAAAGAGCAAAAAGCCTAAAAGAAAAATTGAGACAAACTGGAATAGTAGTTATGCCATCAGATAGTCATATTGTCCCCATATTAGTAGGAGATCCAGTTCTATGTAAAAAAGCCTCAGATCTATTGCTTTCTGATCATTCAATCTATGTCCAGCCTATTAATTACCCTACTGTGCCTAAAGGAAAAGAAAGATTAAGAATAACTCCTAATCCTCTGCATAATGAAAAAATGATTGATAATTTAGTAGAATCATTAAAGATTGTTTGGAATCAATTAAATATCTCTGCAGTTAGCTAATATTTTAACTTTACTAAAGTGTTAATTATTTAATATGTTAGATATATATATTAGGGGAGAAAATTTATGGCTATCTTTAAAAAAATTTTATATTGTAGTACTGTATTTTTATTTTCAAAATTTTCATATGCTGATGATGGAATAGATGCATCTATAGATAAGTGGTTAACACCTATATCGGATTTTATAGTAGATAAGGTTTTTTATTCAATTAGTATAGCGGGTGCCGATGTAAAATTAATTGTGCTTTGGTTAATAGCTGGTTCTGTATTTTGTACTTTTTATTTTAATTTTATTAATTTAAAAATGTTTAGGCATGCACTGGATTTAGTAAGAGGAAGATATGATAAACCTGAATCCAAGGGAGAAGTTTCTCATTTTCAAGCATTATCTACAGCAATTTCTGGAACAGTAGGTTTAGGTAACATTGCTGGAGTTGCCGTAGCTGTAGCTGTAGGTGGACCTGGAGCAACATTTTGGATGATATTGGCTGGTTTTCTTGGAATGTCTCTAAAATTTTGTGAATGTACTCTTGGAGTAAAATATAGAATCATAAATGAGGATGGAACAGTTTCTGGCGGACCAATGCATTATCTTTCTAAAGGGCTAGCTGAAAAAGGACATGCTTCATTGGGTAAAATATTAGCGGTGTTTTTTTCTATTTGTTGTATTGGAGGAGCACTTGGAGGAGGAAATATGTTCCAGGCTAATCAATCCTTTCAGCAATTTGTATCTGTAACAGGAGGAGATGGATCTTTTTTTGCGGATAAAGGCTGGTTATTTGGACTTATCATTTCTATTATTTTAGGATTTGTAATTATAGGAGGTATCAAGTCAATAGCTAAAGTTACTTCAAAATTAGTTCCACTTATGGCAATTATATATTTGGCTGCAGGATTAGTTATTATATTAATTAATATCACTGGAGTTCCAGAGGCTGTAATAAGAATTATTTCAGAAGCATTCTCTCCTTCTGCTGCAGCTGGTGGAGCACTTGGAGCATTGATTATTGGATTTCAAAGGGCTGCTTTTTCCAATGAAGCTGGACTAGGCTCTGCTCCTATTGCACATTCTGCTGTCAAAAGTGATAAGCCTGTAACTGAAGGAATAGTTTCTGTATTAGAGCCATTTATTGATACTATTGTAATATGTACAGTGACAGCTTTGGTAATTGTTATTACTGGGATGTATGATGCAAGGAGTGATCTAACTGGTATAGCTTTAACTTCCGCAGCCTTTGCAACAACTATTTCTTGGTTTCCATTTGTACTTGCTATTGCGGCTATTCTATTTGCTTTTTCAACAATGATTGCTTGGTCTTACTATGGCTTAAAAGCGTGGACGTATTTATTTGGCAATTCAAAAATTTCAGAAAATATATTCAAAATAATATTTTGCGTATTTATTATTATTGGCTCTTCAGTTAGTCTTGGTTCAGTTTTAAATTTATCAGATTCTATGATATTTTTAATGTCTGTAGCTAATTTAGTTGGAGTTTACTTTTTAGCATCAGTAGTTAGAAATGAGGTAAATAGTTATTTATCTGATTTATCTGAGGGGAAAATTAAGAGAACTGATAATAATTAACTATTAAATTCTTATTTTTAGATTATATATAATTAAGTAGACAAATATTATATTTTTGTATTGTAATTAAAAGGAATTTTTTATTGCATATTCAACTTCAAAAGACACTTGTATTAGCTTCTGATCATGCTGGTTATGATTTAAAAGAGAAGATTAAAAATTACTTAGAAAATAATAATTTTAATATTAGAGATTTAGGTCCGTTTAATGAGGATTCTGTTGATTATCCTGATTATGGCGATATTTTAGGTAAATTTATTTTAGAAAATAAAAACTCTATTGGTATCGCCATATGTGGAAGTGGTATAGGAATTAGTATTGCTTTAAATAGAAGGCCAGGAATAAGAGCGGCGTTATGTAATAATGAAGAAGTTGCAAAATTATCTAGGAACCATAACGATGCGAATATTCTAGTATTGGCAGGGAGATTTATAACATTGAAAAAATCTTCAATTATAATAGATATTTTCTTGAAGGAGTCTTTTGAAGGGGGAAGGCATAAAAGACGAATAGATAAACTTGGTTAAATATATAGCAAAGGATCAATAAATGAATAAGATAGATAATTCTTTAGATATAAATAAGCTTACTGAGGACACAGAATTATTAAATGCTATGCAAAATGAATTATATAGACAGCAAAATTCTATAGAATTAATTGCTTCTGAGAATTTTGTAAGTAAAGCTGTTCTTGATATACAAGGGTCTATTTTAACAAATAAGTATGCTGAAGGTTATCCAGGTAAAAGATACTATGGTGGTTGTGAATTTGTTGATCAAGCAGAAGAATTAGCTATTCAAAGAGCATGTAAATTATTTTCGTGTAAATGGGCTAATGTTCAGCCAAATTCAGGGTCTCAGGCAAACCAAGCCGTTTTTATGGCATTACTTAATCCTGGTGATACTATTTTAGGTATGTCATTAGCGTCAGGTGGGCATCTAACTCATGGTGCTAAACCTAATCAATCTGGAAAATGGTTTAAATCAATTCAATATGGAGTAAATAAATCAGATGGTATTATTAATTATAACGAACTTGAAGAGTTAGCAATTGATCATAAACCAAATTTAATAATAGCTGGAGCTTCAGCTTATTCAAGACATATAGACTTTGAGAAGATTAGGCTTATAGCTGACAAAGTAGGCGCGTATTTTCTTGCAGATATTGCACATTATTCTGGTTTAATAGCAGCTGGCCAATATCCAAACCCTCTTCATTATGCTCATGTAGCTACAACTACCACTCATAAAACTTTAAGGGGGCCTCGTGGAGGCATGATATTAAGCAATGACTTTGAATTGGGAAAGTTATTTGATAAAGCTATATTTCCAGGAATTCAAGGGGGACCTTTAATGCATGTAATAGCTGCAAAAGCGGCAGCATTTGGTGAGGCTTTAAAGCCAAGTTTTAAAGAATATGTAATACAGATAATTAAAAATGCAAAAACATTAGCTGATGAGTTAGAGAATCAAGGGGTCAAAATTGTTTCTGGTGGCACGGATAGTCATGTAATTTTATGTGACTTAAGACCACTTAGTATTACTGGAAAAATATCAGAAGAAAGTTTAGATAGAGCTGGTATTACATGTAATAAAAACGCTGTTCCATATGATACTCAAAAACCTTTCATAACATCCGGTTTAAGAATAGGAACTCCTGCTGTTACAACTAGAGGGTTTAAAGAAAAAGAAATGTTAAAGATTGGAAAATTAATAGGTAAAGTTTTAAAAGCTATAGAAAAAAATCCTGATAATCTCATCCCAATAGAAGAGGAGGTAAAGAAAGAAGTAATTACTTTATGCAAAGAATTTCCTCTTTATTCCTCTTTAAGTTATAATTAGATAATTTAAATAATTAAAGGAAAATTTTATGAGATGCCCTTATTGTAATTTTTCAGATACTCAAGTAAAAGATTCTCGCCCCACAGAAGATAATGCAGTAATTAGAAGAAGGAGATCTTGTCCTCAGTGTGGAGCTAGATTTACTACTTTCGAAAGGGTTCAATTGAGAGACTTGATGGTTAAGAAAAGGGACGGAAAAAAGGTAGAATTTGATAGAGATAAACTTGCCCGTTCAATAATTATTGCATTTCGTAAAAGACCTGTGGACTCAGAGAGAATTGAAAAAATGATAACAGGAATTGTAAGAAGATTAGAATCTTCGGGAGATAGTGAAATTTTAAGTAGTGATATAGGTGAGATGGTTATGGATACTTTGTCTGATATTGATCAGGTTGCATATGTTAGGTTTGCAAGTGTTTATAGAAACTTCAGAGAAGCTAGAGATTTTGAAAAATTTGTTGGAGATCTAAAAGAAGATTTTTCTGAAGACAATTAAAAGGATTTTTGAGGTATGCAATTAGAAGTAGCAATGAGAAGTGCATTATCTCTTGCAAAAAAAGGTTTGGGTTCTTGTTATCCCAATCCTTCAGTAGGATGTTTAATACTAGATAGATATAACAACTTAATTGGTTTAGGTAATACATCAGTTAAAGGTAGGCCTCATGCAGAGGAAGCGGCCTTAAAATCTTTAACAGGCAGTCCTAAAGGAGGAACTGCTATAATTACGCTAGAGCCATGTGCTCATAAAAGTAATAATTTATGTTGTGCTCAATTAATAATTAATTCTGGAATAAAACATGTTGTAATTCCTATGCTAGACCCTGATAAAAGAACTAATGGTAAGGGAGTAGAGCTGTTAAAAAAATCAGGTATAAAAGTATCCATTGGAAGTCATAAAAATGAAGCATTTGATATAAATTATGGTTTTTATTGTAGAACCAAATATAAACGTCCCTTAGTAAGTTTAAAAATGGCAACTAGCTTAGATGGAAAAATTGCAACTAAAAATGGAGAAAGTAAATGGATTACAGGTGAATTAGCAAGATTACATGGTCATAGTCTAAGAGCAAACCATGATGCTATTTTGGTTGGTATTAATACTATTTTAAAAGATAACTCTTTACTTAATTGCAGAATTAAAGGATTAGAAGAATTCTCACCAGTTAGAATAGTTGTAGATAGTAATTTAAGAATACCTGTTAAATCAAATGTTTTAAAAAATATTAATAAATATCCTACAATTATTTGGACTAAAAAAAATGTTAATTCAAAGAAAAAAAATAAGCTAATTAAAATGGGTGTAACAATTATTGAATTAAATCAAATTAATAAAAAATTAATATTATTAGATGGTCTTAAAGATCTTGCAAATAAAGGCTTTAATCGGGTTTTAGTTGAAGGGGGCAGTAATATATCTGCTTCTTTATTAGATAATAATTTGATTGATAAACTTTTTTTATATAGGAATGGAATGTTTATAGGTGGTGACGGGATGCCAAGTATAGGAAAATATAAAATTAAAAACTTATCTTTCGCTAAAAGATTTCAACTTCTAAAAAGTAGGAATCTTGATGGTGACGTCCTAGAAGAATGGAATAAAATTAATTAATTTATTCAAACTTAAAATATGGAGTCTAAAGTGTTTTCTGGAATAATTAGAGATATAGGCCAAATAACTAGCTTAGATGAAAAAAAAGGTGATCTCAAAATAAGTGTAAAAACCAAGTTACCTTTAGAGGATATTAGTATAGGAGATTCTATATCCTGTGATGGTATATGTCTTACTGTAATTCATTTAAGTAAAAATACTTTTAAAGCAGAACTATCCAAGGAAACATTATCTATTACAACTTCTAAGTCTTGGAAAAAAAGTAAGAATATTAATATAGAAAAATCCTTATTATTAGGCGAACAAATTGGTGGACATTTAGTAAGTGGCCATGTGGATTGTTTAGGAGTATTAAAAAATAAACAAGTAATTAAAGGTTCTACAAAGTTAGACTTTGAAATTCCTAGAGAATTTAATAAATATATTAGTAAAAAAGGTTCTATAGCTATAAATGGTGTTTCTTTAACAATTAATAAAACTAATAAAAATTTATTTAGTGTGAATATAATTTCTCATACATTAAAAAATACTACTTTAGCACTATTAAAACTTCAAAATGAAGTTAATATAGAAGTAGACTCAATTGCAAGATATGCAGTAAATGCTGCAGAAAGTTACATAAAAGAGAGAGAAGATGAATAAAAAAGAAAAATTAAATAACTTTTTATCTCCTATTGAAGAAATTGTAGATGAAGCCAGAAATGGAAGAATGTTTGTTTTAGTTGATAATGAAGACAGAGAAAATGAAGGAGATCTTATTATTCCAGCTCAAATGGCTACCCCTGATGCGATAAATTTTATGGCAACATATGGAAGGGGTCTTATTTGTTTGTCTATGACAAAAAGTAGAATTGATGAGTTAGAATTATCTCCTATGGGAAGGAGGAATCCAGGAAAACTAGATACCGCATTTACAGTTTCAATTGAGGCTACTAAAGATGTTACTACTGGAATATCAGCAGCCGATAGAGCTAAAACTATTCAGGTGGCTATAGATAAAAGTTCAGGACCTTCAGATATAAGAACACCAGGACATGTTTTCCCATTAACCGCTAGAGAAGGTGGAGTTTTAGTAAGGGCAGGTCATACCGAAGCTGCTGTAGATATTACGAGAATTGCTGGATTAAACCCTGCATCAGTAATATGCGAAATAATGAAAGATGATGGAACTATGGCAAGATTAAATGATTTAATTCCATTTTGTAAAAAGCATAATCTTAAAATTGGTTCAATTGCAGATTTAATTAGATATAGAGTAAATAATGACCCTATTATTAAAAGAAAAAATAGTAATTTATTAAGCACAAAATCATATGGAGAATGGAATATTTTTTCTTACGAAAATACCGTTAATAAAAATGGGCCAGAACATCTTGCTTTAGTAAAAGGAGAATTAAATAATATTTCTTCAGTTTTAGTTAGGGTGCATATTTCAAACTTTATAAATGATGCATTTGATGGGGTAATAGGTAATTTTGAAGACAAAGGCTATATATCTCTTAAAGAATCAATGTCTGAAATTAATAAGAATGGCTCTGGCTTAATTGTAGTAATTAATTATCAAGATTCTTCTCATATATTATCTAATTATATAAACGGTAATAATATATGGAATGAGGAAGATAAAATTAGAGAAAATGGAATTGGGGCTCAAATTATTAGAGATCAGGGTGTAAAAGAAATGATATTATTAAGTAAATCAAAAAGAGAAGTTGTTGGTCTTGAAGGTTTTGATATAAAAGTTATTGATCAAAGAAACCCATTAAAGAGCTAAATATGAAAAATAATTGTATTTTAATTGTTACTTCTAGGTTTTATCCCCAGATATCATCTGCTTTGGAAGAAGAAGCTATAAATTTAATTAAGAAGCAGGGATATAGTTTTGAATTAGTTGATGTACCAGGAGCATTTGAAGTTCCTTCAGTAATATCTCATGCTTCTAAAACTTCAAAATATATTGGTTATGTAGCACTTGGTTGCGTAATAAGAGGAGAAACATCTCATTATGATTATGTATGCGGAGAATCTGCCAGAGCACTAATGCAAATGTCTCTTGATGGATTATCTATTGGCTATGGTATTTTAACATGTGAGAGTAAGGAACAAGCATTTGTTAGATCCAGTCCTGAGGGACTTAATAAAGGTAAAGCTGCAACCTTAGCTTGTTTAAGAATGATAGAACTTAAAAAAGAAATGTATTAATGATCATAACTAATAATAGGTCTTTATCTAGATTGGCGGCCGTTCAAACCCTCTTTCAATATGATTTTAATGAAAGAATGCAACTGCATGATTTTAAAAATATAAATGATAAAGAAATATCAGAGATTTTTGAAACAATTAAAAATTTAAATTATGGTATTATAGAATTTAAAGGTCTACAATTGGATAAAGATTGGTTCTTAATGTTAGTGAACGCAGTTTTTAATAAAAAAAGTAAAATAGATTCCATTCTCTCTGATTTTATAAATGATGAGTGGTCAATTGAAAGAATGGATCATACCTTAATCAATATTATGAGATGCGCTTATGTAGAATTTAAAGGTTTTTCTAAAATTCCGCCTAAGGTTATTATTAATGAATATACCAATATTGCTGCAAGTTTTTTTAATAAAAAAGAGGTAAACTTTATCAATGGAGTTTTGGATAAGGTTTCTAATAGTTTAGTACATTAATTTTTATTTATTATATCGGAAAAAGATATGAAAAATGAGTTTAATTTTATTAAAAGTAAACTAAAACCTTTATCATTTAATAATAAAGAAGCTAGGGGTTTGTCCGATGATTGTGCAACTTTTAATAATTTGAATGATTTAGTTATCAGCGTTGATTCATCAGTGGAAGGAGTTCATTTACCTATAGGTACAGATATAGGTATACAATCTAGAAGGGCAATATTAAGAGCTCTTTCGGACTTAGCGACCTTTGGTTCGTCACCAGTGTGTATTTTTGCAGCAATGACTCTTCCTAAATCATTTCAAGAACCAGACTTTGATAGAATAGCCGAAGGATATAGAAAAGCTCTAATAGAGTATGATATTTTTTTAGCAGGCGGAGATATAACTTCGCATGATGGGCTTCCAATTTTTTCTATAACTGTTTTAGGAGATAATGGAAATATAGGATTAGGTAGAAATAAAGCCAGAGAAGGTGATTTAATTGTTGTATCTGGTTCTATTGGAGATTCTTTTATTGGACTAAATTTGCTGATTAATGATGATTTACAAACAAATTCTTTAGTAGATAATAATTTAGTTAATAAGTTTTTAATTCCAAATCCACAGATTGAACTAGGAAAAAATATTAAAATGTTTGCTACATCTATAATTGATATTTCTGATGGTTTGATATCTGAAATAAAGCATTTATGTGAAAATAGTAAAGTCGGAGCTGATATTAATATTATAGATATTCCTATTTCTTTAGATGCTAAAAAATATATAGATTCTAATATTTTTAATTATACAGATTTAATTACTGGGGGAGACGACTACGAGCTATTATATACTATCGACCCTAAGGATGAAAAATTAATAGATGAAAATTCATCTATTATTGGAAAAATTGTATCTGGTAATAAAATAAATTTATATTCAAAAGATAAAAATTTAATAGATGTTAATAAAATAATTTTAGGTTATAAACATTTTTAAATAAATATTTTTTAATTGAATGTTGCACTATACTCTTACCTCTGGCATGTTAGCCACAATTTTTATAAAAATTGTTATATTTAACATAAATAATGGGAATAATTATTATGATTGAAGTTTTATATTTTGCTATTGCAAGTGGTGTAATAGCCTTGATTTATGGCTTAATAACAGCTAAGTCAGTAATAAGTGCTGATGCAGGCTCTAAAAAGATGCAGGAAATAGCTGGTGCTATTCAAGCTGGAGCCTATGCTTATTTAAATAGACAATACCGTACAATTTTTATTGTCGGCATTGTAATATTTGCTTTATTAGCCTTTTTACTAGGTATTAAAGTGGCATTGGCATTCGCCGTAGGAGCAATCTTATCCGGAGCAGCTGGTTATATAGGTATGGTTGTATCTGTCAAAGCTAATGTAAGAACAGCTCAAGCTGCGAGTCAAGGTTTAGCTCAAGGACTTAGTGTTGCATTTAAGTCAGGAGCTGTAACTGGCATGTTAGTTGCAGGTTTAGCATTATTGGCTGTAACTGGTACATATTATATTTTATTACTTAACGGTTCAGAAGGCAGAGAATTAATAGATCCTCTTGTTGCACTGGGATTTGGTGCATCATTAATATCAATTTTTGCTAGATTAGGTGGAGGTATATTCACTAAAGGAGCAGATGTTGGTGCTGACTTAGTTGGTAAAGTGGAAGCAGGAATTCCTGAAGATGATCCCCGTAATCCAGCTACTATTGCAGATAATGTTGGAGATAATGTAGGAGATTGTGCTGGAATGGCGGCCGACTTATTTGAAACATATGCAGTTACAGTAGTTGCTACGATGGTTTTAGCTTCAATATTTTTTACAAATTCTGCAATGGAACAAATGATGATTATTCCTCTAGCTATTGGTGGTGTATGCATCATAGCATCTGTTATTGGAACTTATTTTGTTAAATTAGGAAGTAATGGCTCTATAATGGGGGCTTTATATAAAGGTTTTATAGTTTCAGCTATTTTATCTCTTATTGGAATAGGTTATGCGATAAATCATGTTTTGGGTTTTAACTCTATTTTTCAGGTAAATGAAATTTCCTTCTCAGGAATGGAAGTTTTTTATTGTGGAATAGTTGGAATAGTTCTTACAGGATTGTTAATATGGGTAACTGAGTATTATACAGGCACTAACTATCGTCCTGTTAAATCAGTAGCAGCAGCATCAGAGACTGGTCATGGAACAAATGTTATTCAAGGTCTAGCAGTATCAATGGAAGCTACTGCAATACCAGCACTATTAATTTGTGCTGCTATTATTATTGCAAATATGTTAGCTGGCTTATTTGGAATAGCTATTGCTGTATCAAGTATGTTAGCTCTAGCAGGCATGGTAGTGGCTTTGGATGCTTATGGTCCTGTTACTGATAACGCAGGTGGTATAGCTGAAATGTCAAATTTAGATGAATCTGTAAGAAAGACTACAGATGCTCTTGATGCTGTAGGTAATACTACTAAAGCTGTAACAAAAGGTTATGCAATTGGTTCTGCTGGCTTAGGAGCATTAGTTTTATTTGCTGCATATACTTCAGATTTAAAATATTTTAGTGCTAATCCTGAATTATTTCCTTATTTTGAAGGCATTACCCTAAATTTTTCTCTTGAAAACCCCTATATTATAGTTGGATTATTATTAGGAGGATTATTACCTTATTTATTTGGTGCCATGTCTATGACTGCTGTTGGAAGGGCTGCTGCTTCAGTTGTGATTGAAGTAAGAAGGCAGTTTAAAGAAATAAAAGGTATTATGACTGGTAAAGCCAAGCCAGATTATGAAAGAGCAGTAGATTTGCTTACTCAGGCTGCTATAAAAGAAATGATAGTACCGTCGTTGCTGCCTGTTTTAGCACCAATAGTATTCTACTTTGTAATATTATTTATTACAGGTGGAGACAAGTCTGCGGCATTCTCTGCATTAGGGGCAATGCTACTAGGAGTAATTGTAACTGGTTTGTTCGTAGCAATATCTATGACAGCTGGAGGCGGTGCATGGGATAATGCTAAAAAATTAATTGAAGATGGAAACCATGGAGGAAAAGGTTCTGAGGCTCACAAAGCAGCTGTAACTGGTGATACAGTTGGAGATCCTTATAAAGATACCGCTGGTCCTGCAGTAAATCCTATGATTAAGATCACCAACATTGTAGCTTTGATGCTTTTAGCTATCTTAGCTCATTAATATAAAACATTAGATATACAGGAAAGACAGTTTCTTTCCTGTATATTTATTTTTTCAAATTACTTTCACCAATACCTTTTAATATTAGTTGTAAAAATGATTTTTTATTACCTCTAGTCTCTGTAACATCACTATTAAAATTTAATTCTTTCAAGTCATCTTGATCGTAAGTATTAATCTCATATGCTTGATTTTCAGAATTAAAAATTATTTCATAGACTTTAAGATTAATTATTTCTGGTTTATAAAAAGCAAAGTGTTTAATAGAACTATTAATATAATACCATTTATTAAACTCAAATGCTGAAACAGTAGAAGGATTTCCTAAAAGTGCCTCAATTTCTGCTTTTTCTAGTTTATTATCTAATATAGAATCAATATGCTTTTCAATATTTAATACTCCATGATTACTTATTCTTCCTGCACAACTATTTATAGAAATAAGAAGAAAAGTAAAAATTAAGTACTTGAATAAAATATTTTTATATATAAGTTTCATTATTTTATATTTATCATGATATTAATAAATTTTAAATATAGAAATTTAAAATAATTAAGAAGTTTTATTTATGAAAATTACTAATTTATATAGAATTTTAACTGGTAAAAATAAAAGTATTAAAATTGAAGAATTTTATAATAATATTGTTTTATTAGCTAGAAATGAAAACTTATATATCAAGGGTGGAGTTCCTGATACATTAGATGGTCGATTTGAGTTAATAATTTTGCATTTTCATTTTTTTATTAAACGTATTTTACTTTTAGGTTCTGATGAAAAATTATTTGCTCAGAATTTAATTAATTATATGTTTAAAGATTTTGATAGATCATTAAGAGAGATTGGAGTGGGAGATTTATCAGTTGGTAAAAAAGTAAAGTTTATGGTGTCATCTTATTATGGAAGAATAAATATATATGAGAAATCCTTAAATAAAAAAAGTAATATTGTTGATTCTGCTCTGAAAAATAATCTTTATGGAACAACTAATGTAAATGAGACTGAAGTAAAATATATGAAGGCATATATTAATAATTTAATATTTTTTTTAGATTCATTAAAAAACAATGAAGTTTTAATTTGTTTTGAAGATGACATAAATCTTTACAAAGGCTTATCTGATGAATAAATTTACAATTAAGTTTGATGAGATCATTTTGATTAGCTCTTTAAAAAAGAAGTCTGGATCTATTAATATAGTTCATGACGACTCCGATAAATTATCTATTAGTAAACGCCTAGAGCTAATTAATGTAAAAAATATTTCTATAGAATTAGATTATAAAAAAATAAATACTACAGACATATTAGTAAATTATAAATTGAATGCAGATGGCGAACAGAAGTGTGTAGTTACTTTAAAACCTGTTAAATTTAATATTAAAGAAATTTTTACTATAAATTTCTGTGATCATAGTAAGTTAGATTTATCATCTCTGGAAGATGAATTTATAGAGCCGATATATAATAGTGAAATTAATTTTAGTGAGATAGCAATTCAAATGTTTTATTCATTTTTAGATCCTTATCCAAAAATAAATAATGGTAATATTAAACTAGATAGTTTTTATAAAAATAAATTTGGTAAAAATAAAAATACGAATAATCCATTTGAAGTGTTGAATAATTTAAATAAATAGTTATAACGACATATTAATATAATATATTTAAGAAAGGTGATGAGATGGCAGTTCCAAAAAGTAAGATTTCTCGTTCAAGGAGAGGTCAAAGAAGGTCTCATGATTCTCTAAATAAAATTAATGTAACAGAGTGCCCTAATTGTGGGGAAATGAAGCTATCGCATAATATCTGTCCTGCTTGTGGATACTATGATGGCAAAGAAGTTTTATCTTCTGCTGAAGATTAAAATAATATAATATCTTAATTATGGTTAAAAATACTATAGCAATTGATGCAATGGGTGGAGATAATGCACCTAAGGCTGTCATTTCAGGGTTAGCTATTTCTTCTGTAAGAAATCCTGGCGTTAAATATATTGTTTATGGTGATGAAAATAAATTATCACCATTATTAAAAAAAAGAGTAAATTTAAAAAAAATTATAAAAGTAGTTCATGTAGAAGATTGGATTAGAGCAGATGAAAAAGCTTCTAAATCTTTGAGAAGAGCAAAAACTACAAGTATGGGTATGGCAATAGAAGCAGTAGCTAATGGCGAAGCTGGTGCAATTGTCTCCGCAGGTAATAGTGGAGCTCTTCTTGCTATGTCAATATTTGGATTACGAAAATTATCCGGAATTAGTAGACCTGCTTTAGCTGCTGTTATGCCAACAATTTCTGGAGAAATAGTTGCTTTAGATTTAGGAGCTAACATAGATTGCAGCAGTCAAAATTTGTTTGAATTTTCATTAATGGGTATTGTATTTGCAAAAAGTGTTTTAGGAAAACCTAACCCAAGATTAGCTTTTTTAAATGTAGGAGAAGAAGAAAATAAAGGAAATAACATCATACAAGAAGCCGCTAGTTTAATGCAAAATAGTCATTTTTCAAATTATTATGACGGATATGTTGAAGGGGATAAAATTATTTCAGGTGATTTTGATATAGTTATTTGTGATGGTTTTAGTGGGAATATTATGCTTAAGACTGCAGAGGGAACAGCTAAATTATGCTACGCATATTTAAAGCAAATATTTAGTTCAAGTATTTTAGGAAAAATTTCATTTGCGATAGGAAGGTCATCATTTTTAGGTTTAAGAAAAAAAATGGATCCAAGAAAACATAATGGTGCTGTTTTATTAGGTTTAAATGGAATAGTTGTTAAAAGTCATGGTGGTGCAGACTCGATTGGATTTGCTCATGCTGTAGATTTAGCTACCGATATGTCTGTAAGAAATTATAATGAGTTAATAAAAAAAGAATTAATAAGAATTAATCCAATACAAGATAAAAAATAGTTTTTTTATTTATAAATATGTGTTTCAATATAAGAGTATTAATTTGAGAATTTTTTATGAAAAAAACTATTACCAGAGAATATCTTGCGAATTGTATAAAAGAAGATTTAGGCCTTTCAAGGTCTGATTCATTGAAGCTTATTAGTATAACTTTAAATACACTCTCCAATTCTCTTAAAAAAAATAAAGTCTTGAAGATAGCTAAATTAGGGACATTTAAAATTAAAGATAAGAATAGTAGAATTGGAAGAAATCCTAAAACTGGCGAAGAATCAATTATTTCAGCTAGATCAGTTGTAACTTTTAATGCTTCAGAAAAATTAAAATCTAGATTAAATTTGGAATAACTCCTCAGAAAGGTCCCATTATGGACAAAAAGCCTGATGCTTATAAAACAATTGGAGAAGTATCTAAAGAATTAAATATTCCAACTCATATACTGCGTTTCTGGGAAACTAAATTTGAAAAATTAAAATTAGTAAAAAGAAAAAATAAACATCGTTATTATAGTAAAGAAGATATTATATTTATTTTAAATATTAAAAAAATGGTATCAGAAGAAGGATACACAATTAAAGGTGTTCAAAAAAATCTAATAAATAATAAAAATATAGTTTCCTTCAATAATGAGGAAGAGTATTTGCGATTAATAAATGAAATTAAGATAGATATTAATAATATTATTAATAGCCAATAAATATTTTGCGGAATGTAGCGCAGCCTGGTAGCGCACTGGTCTGGGGGACCAGGGGTCGTCGGTTCAAATCCGGCCGTTCCGACCAATAATTAACTAAGGAGAGTTATATTGATAGGAGTAATAGCTACAATCTCAGTTAAAGAAGGAAAAGAAAAACAATTTCAGGAGTTTATGAAAAAATTAGTTAATGCTGTCAATTTATATGAAGAAGATAATTTATTTTATAGATTATATAAAAAATCTCCTTTTATATATGTTGTTCTAGAAGGCTATAAAAATAGAGAAGCTTTAGAAAATCATACTAAAACAGACCATTATAAAAAGTATGGCAAGGCAATGGCTGAATTCTTAGATGGCAAACCTGAAGTAATTATTATGGATGAATTGGCGCCAAATAAGTAATTTTATACATCTGATAGTGCATTTTTAAGATCTTTAATTAAGTCTTGGTGATGTTCTAGACCTATAGAAACTCTTATAACATCAGGGCCAGCTCCAGCCTTAATTTTTTGAGCATCTGATAGTTGATTGTGAGTAGTAGAAGCAGGATGTAATATCAGGCTTCTTGTATCTCCAACATTAGCTACATGGGAAAAAATTTTAACTTTACTTATAAGTTTCTTACCTGCTTCATAACCATCTTTTAGTCCAAAAGTAAATACAGGGCCAACTCCTTTGTTCATAAGTTTCTTTGCAATTTTATTATATTTATTACTTTCTAATCCTGCATAAGAAACCCAAGAAACTTTTTTATTTTTTTCTAAAAACTTTGATATTTTTAAAGCATTAAGGCAATGTCTTTCCATTCTTATATGTAAGGTTTCAAGTCCATTAATAAAATAAAATGCATTTGTAGGTGAAAGAGTAGATCCTAAATCTCTTAAAGAATCAGCTCTAATTTTCATAGAATATCCAAAGTCTCCAAAAGTTTCAGCAAAAATTAAACCATGATAGGATTCTGTTGGCATTGTCATTGAAGGGTATTTATTAGATTTAAACCAATCAAATTTACCACTTTCTATTACTATTCCGCCCATAGAATTTCCGTGGCCTCCTACGAATTTAGTCAGAGAATGGGTTATTATGTCAGCGCCCCAGTCAAATGGCTTAAATAAATAAGGACTAGCCATAGTATTATCTACAATTAATGGTATTTTTGCTTTATTTGCAATCAATGATATTTTTTCAATATCTAATATTATACCAGTTGGATTAGATAAACTTTCAACAAAAATACATTTATGTTTTGGGTTTATGATTTTAGTAATATTTTTAACATTAGTTGCATCAACAAAATCAACATGCCATCCAAAATTTTTGAAAGCATGACTAAATTGTGTGATAGATCCTCCATAAAGGTTTTGTGATGCAAGTATTCTATCTCCTGGCTCCATTAATGGGTGAAGAGCTAATAATTGAGCAGAGTGTCCTGTCGAGCAAGCCACGGCTGCTCTACCATTTTCTAAATTTGCCATTCTTTCCTCTAAAACTGATACAGTAGGATTTCCAAGTCGTGAATAAATAAATCCAAAATTTTGTAGATTATATAATGAAGCAGCATGATCAGTACTATCAAAGGTATATGCAGTAGTCTGATAGATAGGGGTATTTCTTGCTCCAGTAGTTGGATCTGGAGCAGCACCAGCGTGTATAGTTCTTGTTTCAAATTTATGATTATTTTTAGGAACTGTCATTTTAACCTTCTATTTAATAATTGATCTAATTATTCGTCTTTTATTATAAAATGTACCTGAATTAACTCCAGCCCATCCTAATTCTCCAGATAAACGGCTATATTCAATTTTAGGACACCTATCCATGACAACATTAATTTTATTT
>JAYGEJ010000152.1:0-4898 GCA_046582425.1 Alphaproteobacteria bacterium | reverse complement strand
GACAAGAATACTATAGATTTTCAAGATAATTATGATAATTCAACACAAGAGCCTAGCGTTCTTCCTGCCAAATACCCAAATCTTTTAGTCAATGGTGCTGGGGGTATTGCAGTTGGAATGGCAACAAATATTCCACCTCATAACTTAGGAGAGGTTATTGAGGGTTGTTTAGCTATAATTGAAAATTCTGAAATTTCGTCTGATGAGCTGCTTGAAATTATTCCTGGCCCAGATTTTCCTACGGGCGCTCAAATTATAGGAAAGACGGGTATTAGATCTGCCTTTGAGACAGGTCGAGGTTCGGTAGTGATGAGAGGTAAAACTTCAATAGAGAATGTTAGAAAAGATAGAGAAGCAATAATTATTTCCGAGGTGCCTTATCAAGTAAATAAAGCCAGAATGATCGAACAAATAGCCGAAGCAGTAAAAAATAAAAATATAGAAGGAATATCAGATTTACGTGATGAATCTGATAGAGTGGGAGTGAGGGTAGTTGTAGAATTAAAACGAGATGCAACACCTGAGGTGGTTCTGAATCAAATTTATAAACATTCACCCTTGCAAACATATTTTGGGGTAAATATGTTAGCTTTGAATGGTGGTAGGCCAGAACAATTAAGTACTAGGCAAATTTTAGAGTCTTTCTTAACTTTTAGAGAAGAAGTTATAACCAGAAGAACTATATTTGACTTAGAAAAAGCAAGAGACAGGGCTAATACTTTGGTTGGATTAGCTTTAGCTGTATCTAATATAGACGAAGTTATTAAATTAATTAAGTCTTCTAAAGACTCAGATGAAGCAAAAAAATTATTATTAGATAAAGATTGGAAGGCATCAGATATTTCAGATTTAATAGATTTGATTGGTGATCCTAATGATAAAGCTGATGAAAACGGAATGTATAAATTATCCAATAATCAAGCTAAAGCTATCCTTGAGTTACGTTTACAGAGGCTTACTGGTTTAGAACGAGACAAAATAGTTGAGGAGCTAAAAGAAATAGTTACTAAAGTTGTTGAATTACTCTCTATTTTAAGATCTAGAGAAAAGCTAATGAATATTATGAAGGATGAACTTATTAATATTAAAGATCAATTCGCAGTTCCAAGAAGAACTCAAATTTTAGATATAGAAATTAATCAAGATGTAGAATCCCTAATTGAACGTGAAGACATGGTCGTGACTTTAACAAATAGCGGTTATATTAAAAGAACGACGCTTAGTACTTATAGAGCTCAAAAAAGAGGAGGTAAAGGTAGAGCTGCCATGACAATAAAAGATGAAGATTTTATTCGACAGGTCTTTGTTTTAAATACACACGATCCAGTCTTATTCTTCACTAATACGGGTATAGTATATGAACTTAAAGTATATAAGCTTCCTCTAGGTAATCCTCAAGCTAAAGGAAGACCGATAGTAAATTTATTACCTTTAAGCGAAGGAGAAAAAGTTACTACTATGATGCCTTTACCTGAGAATGATGAAGATCCGCCAGATTTAATGTTTGCTACAAAATCTGGTAATGTAAGAAGAAACGCATTAAGTGACTTTTCAAATGTAAAGGCAAATGGAAAAATTGCTATGAAGTTACTAGACGGAGATTCATTAGTTGGTGTTGTTCCATGTACAAAAAATGATGATATAATGTTATCTGCTTCACAAGGAAAATGTATGAGATTTAGATCTGGTGATGTTAGACTTTTTAAGGGCAGGGGTTCTATAGGGGTAAGAGGTATTAGATTAAAAAATGATGATAAAGTTATATCTATTTCTGTTTTAAAGCATATAGAGGCTGATACAGAAATTAAGTCGTTGTATTTAAAAGCAGCCACAGCAAAACGAAGAGGAGATAGTCAAAACTTAATTGACGCTAATATATTTGACTCAATGTATAGTGAAGATCAATTTATATTAACTATTTCTGAAAATGGATATGGAAAGAGGTCCTCTGCATATGAGTATAGAATTACAAATAGAGGTGGACAGGGTATTATTAATATTGAAACCTCTGAGCGTAATGGTAATGTAATAGCATCATTTCCAGTTTTAGATACTGATGATGTAATGATGGTAACAAATAAAGGTAGAATAATTAGGTCGCCAGTTAATGATATAAGAATAGCTTCTAGAAATACTCAAGGTGTGACTTTATTCTCAATAGATGAAGGCGAAAAAGTTGTATCTGTCACTACAATATCACTAGATGATGATGAAGATAATGATAAAGAAATAACTGATGATAATATTGAAAACGATAATAATTTAAATGAGGATGTAAATAAAAATGACTGATAGAATTGGATTATATCCAGGTTCATTTGATCCTATTACGAATGGTCATATAGATATAATTAAACGATCATTGAGAGTTGTAGATAAATTAGTTATTGGTATAGCAGTTAATGTAGGCAAAACTGGACTATTTAGCCTAAAAGAGAGAGAGAAATTAGTTTTATCAGATATAAAAAACCTAGGATTTGAGAAATTTGTAGAAGTTCGGTCTTTTGAAGGTTTATTAGTAAATTATGCAAAAAAAATTGATGCTAAAATAATAATAAGAGGTTTACGTGCTGTAACTGATTTTGAATATGAATTTCAAATGACAGGTATGAATTCTAGATTAGATTCAAGTATTGAGACTGTTTTTTTAATGGCGAGTGAAAATCAACAGTTTATATCTTCTAGGTTAGTAAAAGAAATTTTTACTTTTGGTGGAGATATTTCTAGCTTTGTTTCTTCTAATGTGCTTAAAGAAATGCAAACACAAAAATTAAATAATAAATAAGGTTTTGATATGAAAGCAAAATATAATAACTTATATAAATTTTTATTTTTAATATTTACTATGATTGGATATTCAATGACAGCTAATGCAGACGAAAATGTTTTACTTTTAGAACTTAAAGACGGAGTTGTAACTATAGAAATGAAACCAGAAGTTGCGCCAAATCACGTAAAAAGAATAAAAGAATTAGTTAATGATGGTTTTTATGATGGTATTAAATTCCATAGAGTTATAGCTGGCTTTATGGCACAAACAGGAGACCCTCTTGGAAATGGAACAGGTGGTTCTGGTCAAAATATTAAAGCGGAATTTAATAATGAAAGACATTTAAGAGGCACTCTTTCTATGGCTCGAGCGCAAGACCCTAATAGTGCTGACAGTCAATTTTTTATTTGTTTAGATGATGCACCACATTTAAATGGTCAGTATACTGTTTGGGGACAAGTAATTGATGGTATGGAATATGTAGATAACATTAAAAAAGGTGAAGGTAATAATGGCTCTATAATAGGAGAACCTGATGTTATTATTTCTATGAAAATGAAAAGTAATTAAAAGTATTAAAATTGAATATTGATGCTTTTGATTTTCATTTACCAAAGCAATTAATAGCCCAAAAGTCTTCAAATCCGCCAGACAGCTCAAAACTATTATATATTTCTAGAGAAAAAAATATAGATTATAACACATTAGATTTGGTAAATATTCTCAAACCTGGAGACTTACTTATAGCTAATAATACTAAGGTTATTAAGTCTCGAGTAGTTGGACAATTAGGACTAAAGAGTATTTCTATTACTATGCTTCGTGAATATAAGCCAGGTATTTGGCAAGCGTTAGTTAAAGGTTCAAAAAAATTAAATTTAGGTGATAATATAAACTTACCTAACGATATGGTTATAAGTGTAAATAGAAAAGGAGAAAGAGGTTTAATTTATTTTGATGTAAATATATCCAAAATAGATTTCATCAATTACTTAAATATTTATGGAGATTTACCTTTACCTCCTTATATAAAAGCGAAAGAAGAAAATGACAGCTCTATTCATTATCAAACATTATTTGCAAAGAATTATGGAGCTGTAGCTGCTCCAACAGCAGGACTGCATTTTACAAACAATTTAAAAAATATACTAGCTAATAATTCAATAGATATAGCAGAAATTACATTACATGTAGGAGCCGGAACATTTCTACCTGTAGAAGTTAGTGATATTTCAAAGCATAATATGCATAGTGAGTATTTTTCTATTGATGAAGCTGTTGCAGATAAAATAAACTCTACTAAAAAAAATGGGGGTAGAATAATTTCTATTGGTACTACAGTTTTAAGATCATTAGAATCTACTAGTGATGAAAATGGCTATATAAGCTCTTTTAAGGGAGAAACATCTATTTTTATTTCACCAGGAGATAAAATTAAATCGTCTGATTTTTTACTAACTAATTTTCATTTACCTAAATCAACATTATTTATTTTAGTATGTGCTTATGCAGGTATTAAAACTATGCATAAAGCATATAAACATGCCATTTCTAAAAATTATAGGTTTTATTCTTTAGGTGACGCCTGTTTAATTAAAAAGGCTAATTTATAATGACAATTACTTTTAATATTAAAAATTCAGATGGCGATGCTAGAAGTGGTTTTATGAAAACTGCCCACGGTATAGTAAATACTCCAGTCTTTATGCCCGTTGGAACATATGGAGCAGTAAAAGGTATTCAACCTAGTGATTTAACTGAAATAGGATCAGAGATAATTTTATCTAATACTTATCATTTAATGGAAAGACCGGGAAAAGATATTATCCGTGAATTAGGAGGGCTAAGAAGTTTTATGAATTGGGATGGCCCAATTTTAACAGATTCAGGAGGTTTTCAAGTTATGTCATTACAAAATATGGCGAAGATAGATAATGACGGTGTTACATTTAAATCTCATTTAGATGGAAGTTTAATAAGATTAACCCCAAAAGATTCAATTGATATGCAAAAGGCATTAGATTCTACTATTACAATGGCCTTTGATGAATGCACTTCTTATCCTGTTAAGCATGATGTGGCTTTAAAATCTATGAATTTATCAATGAAATGGGCAAAGCTGTGTAGA
>JAYGEJ010000070.1:0-3446 GCA_046582425.1 Alphaproteobacteria bacterium | reverse complement strand
GAATAAACAGTTACTAATAATTTTTTTGGGTCCAAGCCATATATTTTAGTTACTAGATTCCATGCGTGTTCAATTGCTATATCTTTAAAATAATCACCAAAACTAAAATTTCCTAACATCTCAAAAAAAGTATGATGACGCGCAGTATACCCAACATTTTCTAAGTCATTGTGTTTTCCACCAGCCCTTAAGCATTTCTGAGAAGTCGTTGCCTTCTTAAATTTACTATTCTCTTTACCAGTAAAAATATTTTTAAATTGAACCATACCAGCATTTGTAAATAACAATGTTGGGTCATCTTGAGGAATTAAAGACGAAGAAGAAATCTCTGTATGATTATTTAATTTAAAATAATCTAAAAAAGCTCTTCTAATTTCTTTAGTTGAATTAGTCAATTCATCCCTCCTAAAACCATCTTAACATTTTATTATTTAATGTTAATAGATTGTTTTAAAAGGGATAGAATAATAAGTCTATATTTATTCTAAGCTTTTTGCTATTTTATCGTCTCCATCATCTTCTACTAAGTCAGATTCTTCTAATTCCTTTACCAAACCTAAACTATTTTTAATTTCTAATGCAATACTTTCTGCAACATCTGAATGATCTTCTAAGTATTTCTTAACATTTTCACGTCCTTGACCAATTCTTTCATCCTTATATGAGTACCATGAACCAGCTTTTTCTATTACTTCTGCTTTTACTCCAAGATCTACCAATTCTCCATTATAACTAATGCCTTTGCCATACATTATATCGAACTCTACAACCTTAAAAGGCGGAGCAACTTTATTTTTTACTACTTTAACTCTTGTTTGGTTTCCTATTACTTCATCTCTTTCCTTTATTTGGCCTATTCTTCTGATATCCATTCTGACTGAAGAGTAAAATTTTAAAGCATTTCCTCCCGTGGTAGTTTCAGGACTTCCAAACATTACGCCAATTTTCATTCTAATTTGATTAATAAATATTATAGTTGTATTAGACTTAGCTATTGTTGAAGTTAGCTTTCTAAGAGCTTGGCTCATTAATCTAGCTTGCAAACCAACATGATGGTCTCCCATTTCACCTTCTAATTCAGCTCTTGGAACCAAAGCTGCAACAGAATCAATAACTATTAAATCTACAGCCCCTGACCTAACTAAAGTATCAGCAATTTCTAACGCCTGTTCTCCAGCATCCGGCTGACTAATTAATAAATTTTCAATATTTACTCCTAATTTTTTAGCATATACCGGATCTAAAGCGTGCTCCGCATCTATAAATGCACATACACCACCTTCTTTTTGTGCTTGTGCAACAGCATGTAAAGTCAAAGTTGTTTTTCCAGAGCTTTCAGGACCATATATTTCTATAATTCTTCCTCTTGGCAAACCACCTATACCTAAAGCAATATCTAAACCTAGTGACCCTGTAGATATCGCTTCCATTTGAACAACAGAATTTTCTCCCAGTTTCATTATGGATCCTTTTCCATAGGCTCTTTCAATTTGCGACAGAGCGGCTTCTAATGCTTTACTTTTTTCTTTATCTTCCATTTCAACTATCCTTAATTCTGTTTTTTTTTCATTATCAGACATAACTTTTACTCCTAATCTTTTTATTCCATTAATATGTTTTTATAAATAAATATTTTTTTTATTTACTAATTAATAAAAAATGATCATGTTTTGTTCTTTTATAAAACATAATAATATAGTGCTTGTCAAACATTTTGTTCTTATTTTGTTCTCTTTTTAATCGTCACGATGAGAACGCTCATATTTTTCATGACGTTCTTGAGCTTGTATTGACAATAATGCTATAGGTCTTGCATCTAACCTCTTTAAACCAATAGGTTCTCCGGTTTCTATACAATACCCATAGGAACCATCATTAATTCTAGCTAAAGCAGCATTTATTTTTGCTAATAATTTTCTTTGTCTATCTCTAGTTCTTAACTCTAATGATCTTTCAGTTTCAGTAGATGCTCTATCAGCCACATCAGCCTCGGGTGTATTATTTTTCTGAAGATTTTCACGCGTTTTTTCTGAGTCAGACATAACTTCAGATCTCCATTTTTCTAATTTTAACTTAAAATAAGTTAACTGCTCTTTACACATAAATGAATCTTTTTCACTTAATTTATAATTATCAAGAGTAATCTCTTTTTTAGGAACCCTTTTCTTAGAAACTGTCATATTACTTCTTTCATATAAATTTCAAAATTAGTAATTTTGGATTATATTTATACCATGAAAATAATCAACAATACTTTGTAATGATCGTTAAAAATATTGTTTTAAATTAATTTCAACCCAACTATCCTGCCGTAAAATATAAATATTAGAGTTATATTTGCCATTCTGATAAATAGAGCCTTTAATTCCAAAAGTAAGAGAATCATTCAATCGTCTTCCAAAATCTAGTTGATAAATTTGTCCATCCCCATCCAAATCTATAATAGATCCGAATAACATTTGTGTATCATCAGAATCGTTTAGAGTTAAGCGACCTGCAATAAAAATATCATCTTGAAGCGTGTCGCTTGATCTAGATCTTCTATTATCATAATTATACTCCATTATGAGACCAACATCTCCTGAATCTCCTATACTCTTATAAAGAGTATGCTCAAAACCTATTACAGATGCAAAATAAGAACTTCTTTTTAATTTTGCGTCTTTTTGTCCAACCTTAGCTACCCATTCTAGTTTATATAGTGTTGCATCTGAAGTTTTTTGTATAGTTCCTCCAATTTGTCTTACTCTTTGATAATTAGGTTCAAACTGTAGCTTTCCATCAACTAAAAGAATATCTACAGATGGAGATCTTGAATAACCTAAAAAACTATGCACTGAAAAGTCGTACTCACCAAAACTATTTGACCATCTAACAGCAGCTTCAGGGGTCCATTGGCTTCCACCTTCATACTTAGTGCTTCCTTTTGTAAACTCTGGATCTAATCTTAAACGTCCTTTTTTACCAGGAGAAGTTCTTTCACGGAAATAAGGCAATATAAATAATTCATAATAACCACTATCTCTTATCAATGTATAATTGACTAATGGCTGTCCTAATTTTGTTTTAAATAATGGATCGTAAGCTGCATCAAATTGATTAATAATATCTACTAAATTTTTTGATTCCGTTACACCCCAAAATATTTGACCTACTCCTATTGACGCTTCCCAATCATCTCCATACCACGAATAAAGAGCTTCTCTTATATCAATATGTGACCTATTATTATCTTGATTATCAAAGAGAAAAAATGGTCTAAATACTAAATTATCCCCTTCAGCCCATTCAGAATATATTTCTGTTTCAAAAGCAATAGAATAATTATTATGCTTCTGACCTTCATAAAGAGGCTCTTCAGGAAACAGCCAGGAACCAAAAGTAATCTCCGCTTCATATTCTAAAAAAGAAGGTTTTAGGTCTGCAAAGCAAATAATCGGTGTTAT
>JAYGEJ010000050.1:0-4597 GCA_046582425.1 Alphaproteobacteria bacterium | reverse complement strand
TTTAAAATATTTAATTAATTTATTGTTTTTATTAATTTTTTATAGATTTTATTTATGTTTTCTGGCAAATCTTCTGCAACTAGACCAGGGCCTAAATAGTTTCCAATTTCTGAATGGAGCCATACGCCAAAAGCAGAGGCTTTGAATATTTCCATTTTATTTGATAATAATCCACATATTATTCCAGCTAATACATCTCCACTTCCAGCTGTTGATAACCATTTTGCTCCGGCAGGATTAACAAGAGCTTTATTATCAGGGCCAGCAATTATAGTTGTTGCGCCTTTTAAAACAACTATACAATTTAATTCAGCAGATGCTTTTAGAGCTTTGTCTATTAAATTACCCTTAAGTTCAGGCATTATTGCTTTAAGTTCTCCTTCATGAGGAGTAATAACTACCTTTTTACCAGATATAATCTTTTTTAATGTATTAATTTTTCCTCTGAAACAACTGATAGCGCCAGCATCAAGTACAACACTTTTATTAGTTTCAAGTATAGACTTTATTTTTAAAGCTGAGTTTTTATTTTCACTTAAACCAGGACCTATTAAAATAGAATCGATTCTTGTGTCATCTATAATAGTCTTAAAATCCTCTATATTTTTATAACTTTTTACTATCTGTGAGGTTAATGTAATGAAGTAAATTTGTTCTGCATCTTTTTCTGATGCTAAACATACAATTCCACTTCCTGTTCTCTGAGCAGACTGTGCAGCAAGCCTTGCTGCTCCAGTCATATTTTTGGGACCTCCTACTACTAAACTATAACCTCTTGAATATTTGTGATCATTCAACTTTGGCCATTTAATATCTTTAGTCCAATAGTTTTTGTTGTTTATATTTATTTTAGGAGATATTTTTTTAAGAGCAGACTTAGTTATTCCTATATTTTCTACTTTTATTTTCTTATATTTTTTATATCCAGGCAGAAGAATATGTCCATACTTTAGAGATGTGAAGGTTATTACCAATTCACAATATGCAGCATATCCTAATATTTCTCCTGTATTACTATCTACTCCACTAGGAATATCTATTGCTACTATTGGAGCACTATGTTTATCTATTGTGCTTAATAATTTAGACGTTTCCTTGTCAATATTGCGGGACAATCCTAATCCAAATAATGCATCTACAAAAAGTTCAATTTCATTAAGATTAATATCTTCAAATTTAAGTGGTGTAACTTTTAGTTCATTTAGTGCTTTTAGTGAATCTCCCTTAATATTACTTTGATTTCCAATAATAACTAAGTCTATTTCCCAGTTTTTATTTAAGAGTTCTTTAGCAGTAATAAAACCGTCTCCACCATTTCCGCCAACGCCGCATATTATGAGAGTTTTTCTTTTTTTATAATTCGAACATATTTGTCTTGCTATTTTTTTTCCTGCGTTAAGCATTAGTTTAAAACTATTAGATTTAGTTTGCTCAACTGCATAGGAAGAAGATCTATTCAATATTAAAGAATTGTTTAATTTATTATATATTTTCATTTGTTGTTTTTAGGATTAACGATTGGTAAATTATATTTTCTAGTTACTTGTTTTAAAGAAAAATAAGACCTTATACTTGCTATACCTTTGATTTGAGTAAGATTATCTTTCAAAAACTTTTCATATGCTTGTAAGTCTTTTACTACTATTCTTAAAAGGTAATCTGCTTCACCAGTCATTAAATATGCTTCCATTACTTCTTCATACTCCATAATTTTTTCTTCAAAAACTTGTAATCTTTCTTCTGATTGTCTTTCTAAAGAGACCTGAACAAATACATTAACAGATAAATTAACTTTATTTTGATTTATTATTGCTGAATAACCAGTTATTACGCCAGTTTCTTCAAGAGTTTTGACACGTCTAAGACAAGGAGATGCAGATAATCCTACTTGTTTAGCTAATTCAAGATTAGTTAATCGTGCATTCTTTTGTAAAGAGTTAAGTAATTTATATTCTATATAATCCATAATTTCACAATTTTATACCATTTATTAAATTTTAATATAATTTTTATTGCTAATTTTATAGTGTTTTTAGCAAATTTTGCAATATAAAAATTATTTAATTAGGTATTATTGAGTTGATTTTTTTTGAGGGCATCATGAATAATAAAAAACTAAAAAATATTCCAAATTCTAAAAAATTATCTGAAAAAGACTTAACGGTTTTAAAAGATATAGAAAAAAAAGTTTCGTGGTTATCAGCTTGGATGATTCATAATGCTAATAATATAAGAAAGTCTGAAGATGGATTAAAAGTTGGTGGGCATCAAGCTTCTTCAGCCTCAATTGTTTCAATTATGGTTGCTTTATATTTTAAAGTTTTACAATCTGAAGATAGAGTAGCCGTTAAACCACATGCTGCTCCTGTTTTTCATTCAATACAATATTTATTAGGTAATCAGACGAAAGAAAAATTAGAAAATTTTAGAGGTTTTGGAGGTGCGCAATCCTATCCTTCACGAACAAAAGATACAGACGATGTTGATTATTCTACTGGATCTGTAGGTTTAGGAGGAGCTATCACTATATTTGGGTCTTTAATGCAAGATTATTTATACAAACATAATTTTATTAATAAAGAAAATAAGTTTGGAAAAATGGTGGCATTACTGGGTGATGCAGAACTTGACGAGGGAAATATATATGAAGCTTTATTAGAGGGTGCAAAACAAAATGTTAGAAATTGTTGGTGGATAATTGATTATAATAGACAATCTCTTGACGCAGTAGTGGCAGATGAGCTTCATTTAAAAATTGACGAGTTATTTGCTTCTATGGGATGGAGAGTAGTTATTTTAAAATATGGTAAGAAACTTCAAAGCCTATCAAAAATTAAAGGTGGAAATAAAATTTTAAATTGGATTGATAATTGTCCAAATGATTTATATTCAGCACTTTCTTATGTAGGCAGTAAAGGATGGAGAGAACATTTAAATAATGACTTAAAAAATGATAAGGATGCTTTAAAAATTATCAATTCTTTAAGTGACTCAGAGTTGAATGACACAATGTCAAACTTAGCGGGCAATGATGTAGAAGCAGTTTTAGAAGCATTTATGGAAGCTGATAGTGATGATATTCCTACATGTTTTATAGCATATACAACTAAGGGCTTTGGTTTACCTTTAGCTGGTCATAAAGATAATCATGCTGGTTTAATGAATAATGAACAAATGAAAGTGTATAAGAGTGAGCTAAATATATCGAATGGTGAGGAATGGGATCATTATTCAGGAATTAAATCTTCTAAAAAAGATTTAATTAAATTTTTATCTAATAGCTCTTTCTATAACAATAATAATAGAAGTTATTCGGATAATAAAATTGAAATACCAGAAAAGCTTAAATTTAAAGGAGGAAACTTATCTAATACTCAAGAAGTATTTGGAAGAATTATTAATGAAATTGGTAAAGAAGACTCAGATTTAAGTAATAGAATAGTTACATTTTCTCCAGATGTTACAGTTTCAACTAGTTTGGGTGGATGGGTTAATCAAAAACAAATATATAATAGAGTAAAAAGAACTGATATTTTTCATGATGAAAAAGTTGTTTCTGCACAAAAGTGGCACGTTTCTCCAGATGGACAACATTTTGAATTAGGTATTGCAGAGAATAATCTATTTTTAGCTTTAGGCGCTGCGGGTTTATCAAAAAAAATGTTTGGTTCTTCTTTAATCCCTATAGGAACAATTTATGATACATTTATTTCACGAGGACTTGATGCTTTAAATTATGCTGTTTACCAAGATGCAAGATTCCTATTAATAGCTACTCCATCAGGAATTTCTCTTGGCCCAGAGGGTGGGGCTCATCAATCTATCATTACTCCATTGATAGGGATAGGACAGCCTAGTCTTCTTATGTTTGAACCAACCTATGCAGATGAACTGGAAGTAATATTAAGGTATTCTTTCAGTTTCATGCAGGAAGAAAATGGAAGTTCAGTATATATTAGACTTTCTACTAGAAATATTTCTCAACTGCAAAGAACATTAAATACTAATTTAGAAAATGAAATATTATCAGGAGGCTATTGGTTAGAGAGGCCCCAAAATCCAAGTGACATCATAATTATTTTTTCAGGTGTAATGGCACCAGAGGTATTAGAAGCTGTTGAAATAATCAAGGAAGATGAAATAAATGTTTCCGTATTATCTATTACTTCAAACGATAGATTATATAAAAATTGGAGACAATCTCATAAAGATAAATCTTCTGGCGTTAAGAATAAGTCAAGAATTGAAGAACTATTTGAAAATTCGAATAGAGATAGTGTTATTATATCAATTAATGATGCGCATTCTTCTACCTTAACGTGGATTGGCGGAGCTGTAGGTAAAAAGATAATATCACTTGGAGTTGATGAATTTGGTCAATCGGGCAATTTAAAAGACTTGTATGAGAATTACTCATTAAATGCAGATGCCATAGTTGATGCTTGTGCTCAAGTACTGACAAATAATAATTAATATTATTTTAATTAAATTCTAGCTAGATTTCCCTATATAATATATATAACTATTTTTATGAATATAAATTAATTGCGGATGTGGTGAAATTGGCAGACACGCTAGATTTAGGTTCTAGTGCCGT
>JAYGEJ010000002.1:0-14568 GCA_046582425.1 Alphaproteobacteria bacterium | reverse complement strand
CTCAGTTGTAGCTTGGTTAGTTAACATTGCTCTATGTGTTCTTAGTCCAGGTTCTGGAGCAGTCAAATTATATTGAGATATAACACCACAAACAGCAACTCTTGCGTAATTAGCAAGCTTATTTATAACTGAATCAGTTATACTGCCTCCAACATTATCAAAATAAACATTCACTCCATTTGGACAATATTTATCTAGCATATTATCAACATTTTCATTTTTATAATCTATAGCAGCATCAAAATTTAGTGAATTTGTTAAAAAGTTACATTTTTCTTTTCCACCAGCTATTCCTACTACGTGGCAACCAGCAATTTTAGCAATTTGTCCAACTAGTTGACCTACTGCTCCGGATGCTGCTGATACTACAACTGTGTCGCCAGGAATTGGTTTTCCTATATGAAGAAGTCCAAAAAAAGCGGTCATGCCCGGCATACCTAAAACTCCAACAGCAGTTTGAATTGGAGCTAAATCAGGGTTTATTTTTCTAATAGTTGCAGGTGTTGCAATTGCATATTCTTGCCAACCTAGTGTAAACCCTTCAACTATATCACCTTCCTTATATTGACTAGTTTCCGAATCTATTACTCTTCCAACAGCACCACCTACTATTAAATCACCTTCATTTAAAGATGCGGCATAGCTTTTTGCTTGGCTCATTCTTCCTCTCATATAAGGGTCAAGTGAGAGCCATAATATTTTTATAAGTACCTCGCCATGTCTAATTTCTGGAATTTCATTTTCAATAATTTCAAAGTTTTCTTGCTTTGGCATTCCTATTGGTCGAGTTTTCATAATTATTTGTCTATTTATAGCCATTTAACATTTCCTTTTTATTGTTCTAATAATTAAATTTATAATATAGTTGTTCTTAATAAACTCAAAAATCTTTTATTGGAGAACTTGCTTTTGCCAAATTATTTTTTTTCATTCTTCCAGATAAATAAGCAGTTCGTCCAGATATTACAGCATTTTTCATAGCAGTAGCCATTAAAATTGGGTCATTAGCCAGTGCAATAGCTGAATTTATAAGCACACCATCACAGCCTATTTCCATTGCAATACAAGCATCAGATGCTGTTCCAAGTCCAGCATCTACTATAACAGGAACATTGCTATTATCTACTATCATTTTTATATTTAATTTATTTTGAATGCCCAATCCTGAGCCTATTGGAGACCCTAAAGGCATTATTGCTGAACAGCCATTGTCTTCTAATTGCTTAGCTAAAATAGGGTCATCACTACAATAAGCCATAACTTTAAAACCTTCTTTAACCAGAATTTTTGAAGCCTTTAAGGTTTCTATCATATTTGGATAGAGTGTTTTTTTATCACCTAAAACTTCAAGTTTAACTAAATCCCAACCTCCCGCTTCGCGTGCTAAATTTAAAACTCTTACTGCTTCTTCAGCATTATAGCAACCAGCAGTATTAGGCAAGTAAGTATATTTTTTTGGGTTAATGATATCAGTAATAATTGGAGCACTTGGGTCTGACAAATTAGTTCTCCTAATTGCAACAGTGATAATCTCTGAATTAGATGCTTCTAAAGCTTTTAAGTTTTCTTCAAAATTTTTAAACTTTCCACTTCCTATGATAAGCCTAGATTTATAACGCTTACCTGCTATATTTAAAAATTCATTATCCTTAGAAATATTATTTCCTCCTCCTATAAAGTTAACAATTTCAATTTTATCATTTTCTTTTATTATATAAATATTATAATCAGATTTACTTATTATTTCTCTGTTAATTTCAACAGCAATATTATTTTTATTTAAATTTAATAATTGTAGTAGGGATAAAACTGATTGTTCATCCTTTATATTTTTTGATTTCCCATTAATGTATATATTTATTTTTTTTATAGACATATTTATATTTTTTCATTTTTAAATTATTTGCATTATAATATATATTAATTAGCAATAAATATATAATATAAGAATGAATTTGAAAATACTATCATAAGGACACTTTGTGAATAAATTAAATAAAATTTTAGTTATAAATGGACCTAATTTAAATTTATTAGGAATAAGAGAGCCTCATATTTATGGCAAAATAAGTTTAAAAGAAATAGAAAATAATTTAGTTAAATATGGAAAGAAAATATCTTATAATGTTCATTGTACTCAGAATAATAATGAAGGAAAACTCGTAGAAATAGTTCAGAGGGCATATGAAGATTATTCAGGTATTATAATAAATGCTGGAGGTTATACACATACTTCTATTGCATTAATGGATGCATTAAAGTTTTTTAGCAAACCAATTATAGAAGTTCATATGTCAAATATTTATAAAAGAGAAAATTTTAGACATCTATCGTATATATCTCATGTTTCTAATGGAAGTATATGTGGATTTGGAGCTAATGGTTATAAAATAGCGCTAAATTCCATAATAAAATTAATAAATTTAGATAATAACAAGTATCAGGAGAATTAAATGGGAAGAATTTCAGTAGATAAATCGTTGATAAAGGAGCTCTCAGATCTTTTAGAAGAAAATAATTTATCAGAAATAAGTGTTACTCAGGGTAGGCAATCAATTAAAGTTACAAGAAATATTTCTTCTAATGGAACTATATCAGTTCCATCAAATATTATTCAAACAGAACAAATAGACCAAAAAAGCTCTAATTTAGATCAACCTGGTGCTGTTAAGTCACCTATGGTGGGAACTATATATCTTGCTTCATCGCCAGATGCTAAACCATTTATAAGTATTGGACAAACTGTTAAAGAGGGGGATCAATTATTTATAATTGAGGCTATGAAAACTATGAATCCAGTTAAGTGTCCTTTTTCTGGTGTAGTTAAAGAAATAATTGTTAAAAATGAAATGTCTGTTGAGTTTGATGAAGTTCTCGTAATAATTGATATTAGTTAAAGAAGATTATTGTGATTAAAAAAATTTTAATAGCTAATAGAGGTGAGATAGCTCTCAGAATAATTAGAGCGTGTAAAGAATTAGATATAAAAACTGTAGCAGTGCATTCTACTATAGATGAAAATGCTATGCATGTTCGTTTAGCAGATGAAAGTGTATGCATTGGACCTCCTTTAGCCTCTAAAAGTTATTTAAATATATCTTCAATTCTTTCTGCAGCAGAAGTAAGCGGAGCTGATGCTATACATCCTGGGTATGGGTTTTTATCAGAGAATGCAAAATTTGCAGAAATAGTTGATGAACATGGTTTAATATTTATTGGACCTACAGCTCAGCATATATCTGAGATGGGAGATAAGGTATCAGCAAGAACTGCAATGAAAAAATTAGGAATTCCTCTAGTTCCAGGTTCAGATGGGGCTATTAAAAATTTACAAGAATTAAAAAAAATATCAAAAAAAATCGGTTTTCCCATCTTAATTAAAGCTGCTTCAGGTGGAGGAGGTAAAGGTATGAAAGTTGCTGAAAAGGCCTCTGAGTTGGAAGAGGCATGGAATTTAGCTCGTTCTGAGGCTAAATCTGGTTTTGGAGATGATACGGTATATCTTGAAAGATATTTAGCAAATCCAAGGCATATAGAATTTCAGTTGTTTGCGGACAGTTTTGGAAATGTTGTGCATTTTGGAGAAAGAGATTGTTCCTTACAAAGAAGGCATCAAAAAGTTTTAGAGGAAGCACCATCTCCTGCACTAAAGGAAGAAGAAAGAGTTAAAATTAGTAAAATCATTGTAAAAGCTGTAAAAAAATTAGGTTACCTTGGGGCAGGGACTTTTGAAATGCTTTATGAAAATGGAGAATTCTTCTTTATAGAAATGAATACAAGAATACAAGTCGAACATCCCATTACTGAAATGATTACAGGTTTTGATTTAGTTAAAGAGCAAATTAATGTGGCAAGTGGTAAAAAACTTTCAGTTAAACAAAAAGATATAAAAATTAAAGGCCATTCTATAGAATGTAGAATAAATTCTGAAGACCCTACTACTTTTGTACCGAATGCAGGCAGTATAAATAATTATCATGTACCTGGAGGCTTTGGAGTAAGAATAGATTCTGCTTTATATTCAGGTTATAAAGTTCCTCCTAATTATGATAGCCTAATCGCTAAATTGATAGTTTATGGAAATAGCAGAGAAGAAGCTATATTAAAATTAAAAATAGCTTTAAAAGAGTACGTCATAGATGGAATTAATACTACGCTTTCACTTCATGAAAAAATTATAAGAGAGAATGAATTTATTTCGGGTAACTATGATATTAGATGGTTAGAAAATTTTTTAAATAATAATGACTAATAATTTTAATCATAATTATATAAAAATCGATTATAAAAATATTTTAGATGCATATTGTCATGGAATATTCCCTATGGCTGAAAATATTAATAGCTCAGAAGTATTTTGGGTTAAGCCAAAAATTAGGGGCGTCATTAATCCTTATAAATTAAATATTAGAAGAAAGCTTAAAAGATTTATAAATACAAAACCTTTTAAAATAAAAATTAATACTGATTTTATAGGAGTTATTGAAGCTTGTTCTGAAATTACTAGTGTCAGAGAAAATACGTGGATTAATCCTAGTATTAGAGATGTTTTTATAGAGTTACATTATAAGGGCTATGCACATAGTGTAGAATGTTATTCTAATGATGATTTAGTAGGAGGATTATATGGTGTTGCTATTGGGGGAATGTTTTATGGAGAGAGTATGTTTAGCCGAATGACAAATGCAAGTAAGGTAGCTCTATTACATTTAATAGACAGGCTAAAATTAGGAAATTTTATTTTATTAGATACACAATTTATAACAGAGCATCTTAAAACTATGGGTGCTTATGAAATTGATCAAGAAAGTTTTTTAATAATTTTAAAAAAAGCACTAAAAATTAATTCCGATTTTTATAAAATGAGTAAATCCGGAGAACTTGATATAAATCTCTATCCTAAATCAAATAATTATTAATTTTAATTTACCTGCATTCAACTAATTTAATATTATAAATTGGATGAGCTACTTGAGATAAACTAATATTTTTAGAGAATATCCAACCTTTAAATATAAATTTATTTTTTTTTCTATCCTTTAGGGAAATATATGAAGCAAAACTATTATAATCCTCTTTGTCTTTTAAGCATTTTATTAGAGAAATATCTATATTCTTAAATATGACTTTATTATTTTCATTTATTTCTATGATATAATTTTTACTAGATATTTTATCGATAATTTTAATTAATGCCTTTTTATTACTATTAGCGTAGCTCTCAAAAATAAATATAAAACAAAAAGCAATAGTTATAAGTATATTTTTAATTATTTTTATATTAATTTTCAGTATTTTTTTCTTTCAGTGATTGAATTATTGTTTCTATAACTTGATTAGGATCTGCTCCCATTAATATCGCATCTTCTATCGCGTCATCTGTAATTTGACTAATTTCTATAATATTTTCATTTAAAATTTTAATTTTTTCAGTGCATGATATGTTTTCATCATTAGCACCTCTCCATATCTTTGGAAGTATTTTATCATTTTTATTAGTCAATTTAATTTTCTCTTTTTTTAGGTGACCATGAGGTATACAATGGCTTTTCATCTTTATTATTTTGAGTTGATTTAATAATAATGTTGTTTATTCCGGTAGTATTAGGTTGATGCTTAATTTGCCATTTGTTTTTTTTACTATTTTCTTTTGGAGTATCATTTAAAGTATATGTTAACCATGCCTGCCAGTCGGGTGGGACAGAAGAAGCATCATTATTCTTATTATATACTACCCATCTTTTATTATTTTTATTTATGTAATAAAAATTTCCAAAATCATCTGTACCAATTTTTTTACCGAATAATATCGTGTTGATTATTGTTCCTACATTATTAAACATAATTATCTTTCTTTATTATGGCATTTATGAAAAAAATATTAATAGATTAACTGTCTTCCAAACTTTGATTAATAATAGTTTTTAATTTATTTAATTCTAGAGCACCTGCATACAATTTTCCATTAATTAAAAAAGTTGGTGTACCTCTTATATTTAATTTTCTTGCTAAGTCTTCATTATCTTCCAGTATTTTTTTTATTTCTGGTTTATTCATATCTTCTTTTAATTTAATAATATCTATTTGTAGATTTTCAGCAGTTGAGTATATTTTATTTTCATCTAAATTTCCTTGAAGACTCATTAAGGCAGAGTGTAATAAAAAATATTTACCTTGTTCTTTGGCAGCTAAAGCTGCTTGAGCAGCTATTTTGCTGGATGGCGATAAAATAGGATAATCCCTAAAAGAAACTTTTAAATCATATTCTGACCTTAATAGTTCTCTAATAGCATCTAAAGATTTTTTACAGTAACCACAATTATAATCAAAAAACTCTATAATAGTAACTTTAGGATTATCAGATCCCATAAAAGGAATAATTGGGTTATTAGCCATTTGCATAAAATTTTCTTCTAAGAATTTATCATTAGTTTCAGTATTTTCTTGCATTTTTTTTCTTAATCTATCAACAGATTCTAAAATTACTTCAGGGTTTTCCATTATATATTGATAGATATATTCGTTTATTTCTTCCTTGGATAAATCATCTACAGAATTTGCAGAAGAAGTAAAAAATAAGCATATTGCCGATGAAAGAAATAATTTCGTTAATATATTTTTATATTTAAGTAACATTTAATTAACCTCTATATTTTTAGTTTTTCTTTAGAAAAAAATATTATATCTAAAGCTCTTATATCACTAGGACTACTTTTTTTAAAAGAAATTCTCGCTTTTTCTGCAAATTGAATAGATAAGCTATATTCACCTAATAAAAAATATGCTTCAGCTGAAGCTAGTTGAGCTTCTCCAATGTTATTATTCCTAGCCTCAGCTATTGACAATAATTTCCAGGCTGCAATATTTCTGGGAATAGCTTTTAAAATAATTTTTAAATTACTTATAGCTTCATTATTTTCTTTTTCTTTTCCATATTCTACTTGAGACCTTGCTAAAGATAATAATATTATGGGGTTATTAGGTAATAGATTTGAAGATATTTGAAGCTGTTTAATGGATTTAAATATCTGACCATTTTCAAATAACATCTGTCCTAAAACCTCTGGAAAAAAAGGATCATTCTTATTTAAATTAATTAAATGATTGATTTCTTTAATACCTTTATCGAGATCAGGTAAACGAAGATAGGCTATTGCTCGAGCATACCTTGCATCAATCTCGGATGAAGTCTTTGGATATAATAATAATGTTTTTCCAGGATTATTTGTGAAGGCTATAATTTTTGCTACTATTCTTTTATATTTAATATCGTCAATTGATGAATTATCTATTTTATTAATCTCAATATTTTCACTTGCTTCCATAATTTCATAAATTCTCTCCTGAGATATTGGATGAGTTCTTAAATAAGGATCTTGTCTATTTTCATGAAGTAATTCTTGTTTTCCCAAGTTTTTTAATAACTTAGCTAGTGGAATACAAGAGCGGTTTACTGCAGTCATATATTTAATAGCTGCAGCATCTGCAAACTTTTCATTTTGTCTTGTATTTTTATAAAAATTTCTTTCTGCTATAGTAGGTCCTAGAGTAGCTAATTTTGCTAGACCAGCAGGTGTATCTAATCCAGCAGCTTTTGAAGCAGCCATTAGGCCAGCAGTAATTATTGTAGCTATAGTGACTGTTTTCTGAGCTTTTTTCATAGAGTTTATAGTTCTATTTAAATGTCCCCCAGCTATATGCCCAATTTCATGTGCTAATACTCCTATTAAAGCATCTACTTCTTTTGCCTTTAATATAAGTCCTGTATTTATAAATATATTTTGTCCACCAGCTACAAAAGCATTTATTGTTTCATCATTTACTATATATACATTTACTGCGTTAGGATTTAATCCTGCAACTTTAATTATTGGTTCTATCCATTCTCTAATATATAGCTCTATTTCTGCGTCTTGTATTAAATTAAGATTTTGTGCTTTAATTGTTTTAGAGGAAAAAAAATATAATAATAAAAATAGGAATAATATTACTTTAGTGTATGATTTTATATGTTTAAATAGTTTAATAATAAGTTTTAACATTAATATCCATAAATAAAAATTATTTATTTTTCTATCTTAATTATATCTAAAATATAGATAGTTATAAATAAATAATTTTTTATAATAAGGTTTGATATGAGTATTACTAATTCAAAAAGATCTAATATAGCACCTTTTTTAGCTATAGACATGCTTACAAAAGCAAATAATTTAAAGTCTAAGGGTAATGATATCATTCATATGGATGTTGGAGAACCAGGGATAAGTACACCTAAACATATACTAAAATATGCAACACAAATAATAGGAAAAAAAAATATTGGATATACGGAGTCAATTGGGATTCCTGAATTAAGACATAAAATTTCTAATCATTATAAATTTTGGTATGAGCAAGAAGTAAATTCAGAATGTATAGCGGTTACTGCAGGTGCATCAGGAGCATTTCTTTTAGCTTTATTAGCATTATTTGATCAAGGAGATAAAATTGTTATCATGACTCCATATTATCCTGCATATATAAATGCAATGAAATCACTAAATCTGGATATTATATTTATAGAAGGCGAACATAATTCTAGTTATCAACTTACATTGAATCAATTAGAGACTTTGAAAGATAGAATTAATGGTATTGTTATAGCTTCTCCTGCTAATCCAACAGGAAGTATAATAAAAAACTCTGAATTAAAGAAAATTGCTATTTGGTGCAAGAAAAATAATAAGGTTATTATTTGTGATGAGATTTATCATGGTATTGAATATAGCCAAAAATCAGATACTATACTTCGTTATAATTCAGATGCTATAGTGATTAATTCATTTTCAAAATATTTTAGTATGACTGGTTGGAGATTAGGTTGGCTTATTGCACCTTCAAATATAATTAATGTAATTGAAAAATTATCTATGTCATTATTTTTGTGTCCTTCAACAATAGCGCAAATTATAGCTACAAAAGCTTTTGATGATTATGCTATTTTAGATAAAAATGTAGCTATTTATAATAAAAATAGAGAAATACTAATTAATTTTTTTGAAGATCTAGGTTTTTCTAAGTATGCTCCAGCTGATGGAGCATTTTATTTATATTTAGATATATCAGTTATTACTAATAATTCAGCTGATTTTGCAATCAATTTATTAAATGAAGCTGGTGTTTCAATAACTCCTGGTAAAGATTTTGATAATAAATTAGGAAAAAAATATATAAGAATCTCTTATGGGGGGAGCCATAAGGATATTATTGAAGGAACGAAAAGAATAGGAAATTGGTTAAAAACTAAATTATAATTATTAAACTTCTTCTTTATTCCACCAACCCTTCTTAATAGGACCTTTTTTTCTTGGTTTAACTACTTTAGTAGATTTTATAACTTTATTTTTAATATTTTCTTCTTTTGCTTTTGTTAATGTTTTGATAGGTTTTTCTTTTATTGTACTAGGTTTACTGTTTTGAATAGAATCTTTTGAACTAGTATTTAATTTTTTTCTAGAAGCTTTTTTTTCATTTTTATTATCTTTTATCTGTTTAGCTTTTTCTTTATTATTAGTTTCATTTTTATTATCTTTTATCTGTTTAGTTTTTTCTACATTATTAGTTTCATTTTCATTATTTTTAAACTTTTCATCTTTATTTTCATTATTTTTCACATTAAATTTATTAAATTTCTTTTTATTGTTAGGACGTTTGATCTTATTAGTATTTTTATTATTTGTTTCATTTTTATTATTTTGATTAGTTTTAGTTTTAATTTCATTTGAAGTATGATTTTTATCAAGAATATTTTCTTCATTTTTTAAATTTTCATCAGGTACAATATTAATAGTGATATTTCTTTTTGCTTCAATATTAGATAATTCTTTTCTTTTGTTGTTAAGGATATGTAAAGCAGTTTCCGCAGGAATATTAATAGTTAATGATTTTTCACTGTAATTTGTAGCTTGTTTCTCAATATCATGTAGTGATTTTAGTGTTAGAGATTCTAGAGATCTCACTCTTCCTTGACCTAAACAATGGGGACATGTAATAAATTCTGCTTCGTATATGCTTGGCCTTAGTCTTTGTCTAGACATTTCTAAGAGCCCGAATGATGATATATTTCCTACTTGTATTTTTGCTCTATCTGAATAAAGTCTCTGTTTTAATACATTCTCAATAAATCTATTATTTTTACTTAAAACCATATCGATAAAGTCTATTACTATTAGGCCGGACATATCTCTTAACCGTAATTGTATAGCTAATTCTTCGGCAGCCTCTTTATTAGTCTGTAATGCAGTTTCTTCTATATTTCTTTCCTTTGTAGCTTTGCCTGAATTAACATCAACAGCTACCAAAGCTTCCGTTTGGTTTATTACAATATACCCACCACTTTTTAGGTTTGCTATTGGACTATGAATTTTTTCTAATTTTGTATCTATATTATATTTTTGTAATAAAGGTGTTTTTTCTTTGTACTCTTTAAGTATTTTAATTTTACTTGGTATCAAAGTTTTCATATATGTTTTTGCAGCTTTGAAAGCACTATCACCTTGAATAAGAATTTCTTCTATTTCTGGAGTATATAAATCTCTAATACCTCTTTTAATAATATTATTTTCTTCATGAATAAGTGCTGGTGCTACTGATTTAAGAGTGTTTTGTTTTATATTTTCCCATGTTTTATTTAAAAAATTATAATCTCTTTTAATTTCTACTTTTGTTCTTTTGGATCCAGCAGTTCTAACAATTACAGCCATATTATTCGGAATATCTAAAGATTCTATAATTGATCTTAATTTTTTTCTATCGTTAGAATGTGTAATCCTTCTGCTGATGCCTCCTTTTCTGATAGTATTCGTCATAAGCACACAATATCTCCCAGCCAGAGATATAAATGTTGTGAGGGCAGCGCCTTTATTACCTCTCTCTTCTTTTGTTACTTGAATTAAAACTATTTGCCCTTTTTTTATTACTTCTTGTATTTTATATTTATTATAGAATTTTATTTTTGAGTTGGTTTTTTGTTTTTGATAAGAATTATTATTTATTTCAGCTTCTTCTATGCTCTCGACTTCAATATCATTGTCATCTATATCAGAAACTTCCTTCTGAATGATATTTTCCTTATCTGCGATAGGAATTTGAAAATAGTCTGGATGTATTTCACTAAATGCTAAGAAGCCATGTCTTTCATTACCGTAATCAACAAATGCGGCTTGAAGTGAAGGTTCTACTCTAGCTATCTTTGCTAAATATAAATTTCCTCTATTTTGTTTTTTAGTCGTAGTTTCATGGTCAAAATCTTCAATTTCACTTTCATTTGTAACTACTACACGGGTTTCTTCCAAGTATTCGGCGTCTATAAGAATACGCTTTGTCATTGATCATATCACTCCATGCCAATCTAAATTTATTAATTATAAAGTAAAATTTATTATCAGCATTAATTAATAGTCTGATTTTAATATTTTTCAGACATAAGTTTTTAAAAAAAATAGCACTATATGATTTTTTACTTAATTCGATAAGCGAACTAAATTTATTATTTTTTAATATATTGACTAAAATCATTATGCTTCCTACAAAAATTTTAATATTTTATATCTACAATTTGTTTAATTATATTTTTTACTTAAATAAATCATTATTTATACTGTATATGTATAACAATGTGAACATTTTGTAAAATAGCAATAAAAATAAATATTTATTAGGTTTAGGAAAATAAATGAGTATTTTAATAAGATTTATATATTTATTAATTTATATATCCATTTTATTTGCATTCAATTCCTTTTTTAAGTACTCATTAGCAGAGAGCATAAATATTTATAGCTATGAAAAGGGTAATTTTATACGATTATTATTATCTAACAGAAAAAGCTTCTTATCTAATTCTTTCATTCTAGATGATCCTCCAAGATTAGTAGTAGATATAAATAATATCGATAGTTTCTCTAAAACAAATTTTAACAATAAACTTATAAAAAAAATTAGAGCTTCTAAGACCCATGATAAAGCAAGAATAGTATTTGATTTAAAATTACCTATCAAAAATTTTAAAAAAACAATAATTACTGGAAAAGCTGATAATTATACTCTTTTAATTGACTTAAATTTGCTCCCAGATCAGGGTAGTTTTAGCCATAATTATAATAAAAATATTATTGTTATAGATGCAGGTCATGGTGGGCCTGATCCAGGCGCAGTTAGGAATAATATTAAAGAAAAAGATTTAACTCTATCAGCTGCAAAACTTTTAGAAAAAGAGCTTCTAAAAAAAAATTTTAAAGTATATTTAACAAGAAATTCTGATCGCTATATTAAACTAAGAAATAGAGTTAAGTATGCTAGAAATAAATCTGCTGACCTTTTTATATCTATTCATGCTGATTCAACTCTAAATAATAAAACAAATGGCACAAGTATTTATTCTTTATCTGAAAAAGCATCTGATAAATTGTCACAAGCATTAGCAGATAGAGATAACAAATCAGATTTAATAGCAGGATTAGATTTAGATGATTTAGATAAAGATGTTTCTGATATTCTAATAGATTTAAGTAGACGTGAAACTAAGAATAGTTCAATTAATTTTGCTGAGTTATTTATATCTCATCTGGGTAAACAAAAATTTAATTTACTAAGAAGACCTCACAGACAGGCTGGTTTTGCAGTTTTGAAAGCGCCTGATGTTCCTTCTGTTCTAATTGAGATGGGCTTTATATCAAATAATTCTGATTTAAAAAAACTAACTAATCCTGAATTTCAAAAAATATTAATGATAAATGTCGCGAATATTATTGAAAAATATTTTCAATCAATAAAATAATTAAAAATTTATTGTTTTGTCAGTATGAAAATGCCTTCAGTAGATAATAAATTATTAAAATAACTATCAGGTTTTTCAATTTTCTTTATATTGTTTTGTGTATTTCTGTATGCCTTATTAATTGATATATTCAGAGAATTACATAAATTTATAAAATCTTTTATTGTGCATAAGTGAATATTGGGAGTTGAATACCATGGCTCTGATAACGTTTTGGTGACTGGCATGATCCCATAAAATAAAATTTGTAGTCTATATTTCCAATATCCAAAGTTAGGGATACAAATAATACACCTTTTACCTATTCTAAGCATTTCTTTTAAAACTTCTTTAGGCTTATGAGTTGCTTGTAAGGTATCACTTAATATAACCACGTCAAAAGTATTATCAGTAAAACTTACCAAATCTTCATCAGCATCTCCTTGAATAACAGAAAGACCTTTAGTAACTGACTCTTTAACGCCTATATGACTAATTTCTATTCCTTGTCCTTGAATGTTTTTAGTTGTTTCAAGGTAATAGAGAAGGTCTCCATTACCGCATCCTATATCTAAAACTTTATCATTTTTATTTATTAATGAAGAGATTAAGTTTTGATTAATTTTATTAGTCATCTCTACACTATATATTTATTTTTCTTGATACACCAGAAATAAAGCCGCTAAGTATTTCATAAAATTCTTTAACTTCAAGTAGGAAACTATCATGCCCTTTATCCGATTCTACTTCAATATAGCTTGTATCTGAATTTGTCTTATTTAATGCTTTAACGATTTCATGACTCTCTGAACTAGGAAAAAGCCAATCACTAGTAAAAGATACTATAAGAAATTTACATTCTGCTTTTTTAAATGCTAAAGATAAATTTCCTTTATAAGGACTTGTTAAATCAAAATAATCCATAGCTCTAGTTATATATAAGTAACTATTAGCATCAAATCTATCAACAAATGAGCTTCCTTGATGTCTTAAATAGCTTTCTACTTGAAAGTCTGCATCAAATCCCCATGATAAAACTTTACTTTGCATATCTCTTCCAAATTTTTTTTGAAAGGCTCCTTCAGATAAATACGTTATATGAGCAATCATACGAGCAACTGATAAACCTTGTCGGGGTTTAAGTTTTTTTTGGTAGTAATTACCTTGATACCAATCTGGGTCATTCATGATTGCTTGTCTACCAACTTCATGGAATGCAATATTTTGCGCTGAGTGACGATAAGAAGTGGCAATAGGTATAGCTGAATATATTCTATCAGGATAACTAGCGGCCCATTCTAAAACCTGCATTCCTCCCATAGAACCCCCTATAACAGAAAATAATTTTTCTATATGCATACTATCAATCAGCTTTAATTGTAAATTAACCATATCTTTAATTGTAAATATAGGAAAATCCATTCCATATGGTTTACCTGTATCTGAATTAATTGAAGAAGGACCAGTTGTGCCCATACATCCACCTAGAACGTTAACACAAATTATGTAATATTTATTTGTATCTAATATTTTATTAGGACCAACTATATTTTTCCACCAACCATCCCTATTGGTGACAGGATTTTTACCAGTAACAAATTGATCACCAGTTAAAGCATGACAAATTAATATTGCATTTGATTTTTTATTATTTAATTTCCCCCAAGTACTATAGGCTAAAGTAGTATTCTTTAATAGCTGACCGCCCTCTAGGTGTAATTCTAAAGGGCCAAAAGTATCATTAAGCTTATTTTTTATATTAGTATTAT
>JAYGEJ010000187.1:0-16294 GCA_046582425.1 Alphaproteobacteria bacterium | reverse complement strand
TGGATAACTCGCCGGGAGTTTATCGGATGTTGGATAACCAGGCGCGTGTATTATATGTTGGAAAGGCTCGCAGGCTAAAAGCTAGGGTCTTGAATTATACACGGCATTCTGGCCGAAAAGTAGTTTTATTAGAAGGTGATGGAAGTGGAATGTATACAGTTCAGTCTTTGTGGACTATGGCAAGAGAAAATTTAGATATTACTATATTAATATTTGCCAATCGTACTTATGAAATATTGAGAGGTGAGCTTACCAATGTTGGTGTTCAAAATCCAGGTCCAAGAGCAGTAGATATGCTAACGTTAGATAGGCCATATTTAGATTGGCTACATATAGCAAAAGGAATGGGCGTAGAAGCAATAAAAGTTGATGATTGTAAAAAGCTTTTGGATGCATTAGATGTTGGAATAAAAAAAAATGGACCATTTTTAATCGAAATTATTTTTTAATTGTAAAATTATTATTTTTTAGAAATTTATAAAATCTAGGAACAAATTTTTTACATATTTTTTGATCACTAGATATTATATCCGAACCAATAATATATTCTCCATTATTTTTTTTATTATCGTTCATTAAATCTAAATATTTATTCTTCATAAAGATTATTTGTTTATCTGTTTCTTCTTTAATTTTTCTCTGCTCAGTTTTTTTTATCATAATCTTAGAAATAACTGCTCCTTCTTGAAGATTTATTGAAGCTAATAATATATTACTATTAGGTATTACCTCATTAATAGCTTGAAATAAGCTACTACATTGTAAAGAAAAATTTGATAGATACTTAAGTTTACCAATTTCTGATTTTAAATTTTGTTGTTTATATAACTCTTGGAGAGGGATTAGGTCATCTTCCGAGCTAACATAATCTACATTAAAAATAAATATAGCCGAAATTATTATATTTACAAATTTAGTAATTTTCATTTATTTATTCTCTACTTTTATTATAATGTTCTTTTTTTTATTAATAGAAATACAATTTAGTATGGTGTTAGTCTATTTTTCTTAAATATTATTTGTATATTTTCCTAAAGTATTATTAAACTGAATAACCTTATTTGTAATTATATCAAATTAAAACTCAGATTTGGGGAGGAAATGGAATTGAAAAAAGGGTATTTAAATAGAAGAAAATTTGTTAAGGGAGTTAGTGCGGCTAGCGGATATACTATAGCAGCCCCATATGTAAAAACAGCCCATTCAGCTGGAAAACTATTATTAGGAATATGGTCTCATTGGATACCTGGCGCAGATGATAAGTTAAGACACATTCTTGTCGATTGGGGAGAGAAGAATGGAGTTGAAGTTAAGGTAGACTTTATTACGTCTATAGGTAATAAGTTACTTTTAACCGCACAAGCAGAATCAAGAGCACAAACTGGTCATGATATATTTTCTTTACCTACTTGGTTTGGAACTATGTTTAAACATAGATTAGATCCAATTGATGATGTAGTTGAAGATATAATAAAAAAGCACGGACCATTATTAGATTCAGCCCGTTTTTATGCTCATTTAGATGGACATTGGAGAGGGGCCCCGGCTCCAACAGGATCTTTTTTTGATTCTTTTGTCTCTCGTTTTGATTTATTTAAAGAACATGCTGGTATTGATCTAAAGGAAATGTTTCCAGCTAATGAAAACAGAAATAAAGAACTTATTAATAACTGGACATATGATACATTTTTAATAGCAGCAGAAAAATTATATAATGCTGGTAAACCTTTTGGAGCTACAATAGGAGCCACTCCTGATAGTCGCTGGTTAAGTTCTTTATTTACAGCTTATGGAGCGGAATTAGTCAATAAGAATGGAGATATTTCAGTTAATTCTGACTCGGTGAGGGAGGTATTGGAATATCTAAAAAAATTAACAGAATTTATGCCAAAGAGTGTTTATGCATGGGACGATTCTAGCAACAACCGCTGGCTTATTTCTGGAGAAGGTTCTGTAATATCAAATCCAGCTAGTGCATGGGCTGTAGCAAAAAGAGATAATCCAGATGTAGCTAAAAATTTATGGCATCATGATGCTCCAAGAGGACCTAAAGGAAGATTCAGGCCTGATAATTCTCAGTATTGGGGTCTATGGAGTTTTGCAAAGAATAAATCAGCTGCAAAGGATTTGCTAAGATATGTTTCTGAGAAATCTGTAGTTGACGCTTGTGTTGAAGCTTCTCAAGGATACGATATTCCTCTAATTATTTCTCATTTTAAAGATAATCAAACATGGGTAAATGCTTCTCCTCCTGATGGAGTTCTTTATAATTACCCAATGAGAGGAGATGAAGTTCCTGTTGCACCCGGCTATCCTGCTCCTCCTGAAATAGCATCACAAATCACTACACAATACATTATTGCTAATTTAGTAGCTAGAATAACTTCAAAGGGACAGTCTATCAAAAAAGGAATTAGATGGGCAGAAAATGAGTTAGAAGGAGTTATGAGAGGATAATGAAATTAAGTAATTTATTCATTTGGTTAAAGCAGAAGCCTCGCATTGCTTTTTTTATGTGCCTACCATTAATTTTAATGGTCGTATGTTTGATAATATATCCATTTTTTTATTCTATATTTCTAGCTACATTAAATAAAGCTGAGACTAAATTTGTAGGCTTAGCCAATTTCTTATTCCTATTTAAAAGAGAAACATTTTGGTTAGTTGTTCAGCAATCTATATTCTTTGCATTAGTAGCAGTATTCTTTAAAGCTTTAATAGGTTTTATTGCAGCACATTCGATTAATGCAATACCTTCAAAAGGTCAAAGAAAATGGCGTGGAATGTTACTAATTCCATGGGTTATTCCTCCCGCTTTATCTACATTAGGTTGGTGGTGGCTTTTTGAGCCTACTTATAGTGCTTTAAATTGGTTGTTAGAAAAATTATCAATTGATGCAATACCTTGGTTAAGTGAAACTTTTTGGGCAAGATTTTCTATTATTTTAGTTAATATATGGGTTGGAGCGCCTTTTTTTCTAATCATGTATTTAGCAGCCTTAAAATCTATCCCAGAAGATTTATATGAAGCAGCTTCTATAGATGGAGCTAGTTATTGGCAGAAATTATTTTTTATTACCCTTCCTATGATGAAAAATATAATTTCAATTACAATACTTTTTTCTATAATTGTTACTTTTGCTAATTTCGATATTGTTAGAGTTTTAACAAGAGGTGGCCCAATAGATACGACTCATCTTTTTGCAACATATGCTTTTAGAGTTGGAATAGAATCTGGAGATATTCCTCTTGGTGCTGCGGTATCCTTGTTTATGTTTCCTGTGTTGGCCGTTTTATCATTTATTATTTTACGAAATGTAAGAAAAAGAACGAATGAGGTGTAAATGAAAATTCTATCTTATCGAAATAGTATAAATAATAATAGAAAATGGGCATTATTTGCTGCATATGGTTGCTTAATATTATTTGTTATTTTCTTTTTATTTCCACCTTATTATATGCTAGTTACCTCATTAAAAACGAATAAAGAGATAGCAGAATTATCTTCTAATCCTTGGTTAATAAAACAAGGTTTAACTTTTGAACATTACAAATATTTATTTACAGAAACTCCTTTTTTAACCTTTTTTAAAAATACTATAATTGTAACAATATCTGTGGTGATTATAACTATGGTAATAAGTGTTTTAGCTGCTTATTCCCTATCAAGGTTAAGGTTTTGGGGTTCGGGAGTTCTGGCTACTGGAATTTTTTTAACTTATTTAGTTCCAGATACACTATTATTTATACCTTTATTTAAAATAGTAGGATGGCTTGGCCTTTTGAATAGTTATTGGGTACTTGTTTTAGTTTACCCAACTCTAAGTGTACCGTTTTGTACTTGGTTAATGATTGGGTATTTTTCATCAATACCTAAAGAAATTGACGAAGCAGCTTTAATTGATGGAGCTAATCATATGCAAATGCTTCTAAAGGTTTTTATACCTGTAGCTATGCCAGGTTTGATAGCAGCAACTATATTTGCCTTTACTGTTTCGTGGGCAGGATTTTTATATCCTTTGGCATTTATATATAGTGAATCAGAAATGGTTCTAACAGTTGGCACAGTTACAACTTTAATCAAAGGAGATGTTTTTCATTGGGGAGGATTAATGGCAGGAGCTTTATTAGCAGCAGCTCCTCCTGTAATTGTATATGCATTTTTAATGGATTATTATATTGCAGGTTTAACTTCTGGAGCTACAAAAGGATAAAAAAATATGGCAGACGTAGATATAAAAGATTTACATAAGGTTTTTGATAGAACTGAAGCAGTAAGAGGTATAGATCTTAGTATAAAAAATAATGAATTTGTTATTTTAGTGGGTCCTTCCGGATGCGGAAAGAGTACGGTACTAAGAATGATAGCAGGATTAGAGGAAGTAACTAAAGGTAAAATTTATATTGGCAATAATTTAGTTAATGATGTACCCCCAAAAGATAGAGATATCGCAATGGTTTTTCAAAGTTATGCTTTATATCCTCATATGACTGTTTTTGAAAACATGTCTTTTGGCTTGAGGCTAAGGAAATTTTCTAAGGAAGATATTAAAAAACGTGTAGAAGAGGCAGGAAAAGTTTTAGGTATTTCAGAATTATTACAAAGAAGACCAAGGCAGTTATCAGGGGGACAAAGACAAAGGGTTGCAATGGGGAGGGCTATAGTAAGAAACCCTAAAGTATTTTTATTTGACGAACCTTTGAGTAATTTAGATGCTAAAATGCGTGGACAAATGAGGATAGAAATTAAAAGAGTTCATCAGCATCTAAAAACCACCACTATATATGTAACTCATGATCAAGTTGAAGCAATGACGCTAGCCGATAGAGTTGTAGTTATGAAAGATGGTAAAATTGAGCAAATAGGAACTCCTGATGATATTTATAATTTTCCTAAAACTGGATTTGTTGCAGGGTTTATTGGTTCTCCAGCTATGAATTTTATTCCTAGTAAAATAATAAAAAATGGAGAAGATTTTTCAGTTCGTGTAAATGAAAATATGTCATTTTCTATTGATAAGAATAGGCAAGAAAAGATCCAAAACCTTAATGGTAAAGATGTGTTATTAGGAATTAGACCAGAACATATAAGCGAAAAAATATCAGTCGAATCTATTGAACATAAAGTTAAAATAGATTTGGTAGAGCCTCTAGGAATGGAGACCATGGTTTACTTTACCATAAATAGTGTCCAATTATGTGGAAGAGTCTCACCAGAAAATAATCTGACGAGTAACAGTAAAATTTCTCTTAATTTTAATAAAAAAAAGTTTCATATAATTGATCCTGAGACAGATAAGGTTCTATAAAAGGAGTAAAATATAAATGCAAAGTAATGTAATTCAAATTGATCGGGTTGGTGGTCCAGAAGAGATGAAGTACAGAAATATATCAATATCTGAACCGGGTACAGGGCAAGTTATTATAAAGCATGCAAATATTGGATTAAATTATATAGATATAATGCAAAGAAGTGGACAGCACCCAATATCTTTTAAAGAATTCCCAGCAACTTTAGGTATGGAGGCAGCTGGATATATTGAGGTCATAGGTGAAGGTGTAAATGGATTTAATGTAGGAGATAAAGTCTCTCATTGTATGAATATAGGATCGTATTCAGAAAGAATGTTAATAGATGCCAATAAATTAATTTTATTAGATAAAAGCACATCTTTAGAAATAGCAGCCGCATCGACCCTTCAAGGCCTTACGGCACAATATTTATTACATGAATCATGGAATTTAAAACCTGATCAATCAATATTAGTTCATGCTGCAGCAGGAGGCGTTGGCTTAATATTAAGTCAGTGGGCGAAGCATATTGGTGCAACAGTAATAGGTACAGTTGGTTCTGAAGAAAAAGCAGAATATGCACAAAGAAATGGATGCGATTATACTATATTATATTCTCAGGAAAATTTTTCAGAGAAGGTAAATGAAATAACTGAAGGAAAAGGAGTACATGTAATCTATGATGCTATTGGTAAAGATACTTTCAGTAAAGGATTGACTTGTTTAAGGGAAAGAGGTCGAATAGTTTGTTATGGCTTTGCATCAGGGCCTATAGAACCTGTTGATATTACTCAAATAAGGCCATTTTCTGGTTCAATTGCAACGGGTGCTCTTTTAACTTATACAAAAAATTCTATTGAAAGACAAAAAAATGCAGATCTGTTATTTGCATTAATTAATAGTGGAATTTTAAAAATTAATATTAATCAGAAGTACTCTTTAGATGAAGCATCTCTCGCACATAAAGATCTTGCTGGAAGAAAAACTATTGGTTCTTCCATATTAACTCCTAATTAAGATAAATTATTTATCTGGAGGGATAGTTATGGGAAGCATACCTTAAAACTAATATACTTGCTGCTAATAAAAGTATACCACCGCATACAATAATTATATTTATATATTCAATACTTTGCCATTCAAATACAAGCTCAAGTAATAAACGTGTTAAAGCAGTTATAGCAACATATATAAGAAATCTAACTGGCATATGATTTGTTTGAAAATATATTCCGACAACAGCTCCTAATTCTAAATATATAAAAAGTAATAATATATCTTCAATGGATGCAGCACCTTTATCCATCATTGATATAAATTCAACTGCCGCAGACCATACAATTGCAGCCCCTATTAAGAATAAAGCAAGATAGTGAAAAGTTTTAACTAAAAGTGTTCCAAAATTTCCAGCTAGCAATTCTATTAAATTTAGTATTGGTTGCAAAATATTTGTATTTTTATTTTCCATTGTTTTCCCAAATTATTATTTCTACTTTAGTATGCATGAAAAACTTTATTTAGTACTTTTTTTTCTTTCTTTAGAGTCTAGATATCTTTTTCTTAATCTTAGATTTAAAGGTGTTACTTCAAGAAGTTCATCTTCATTAATATAAGCCATCATTTCTTCTAATGACATTATCTTAGGCGGAACCAGAACTACTGCCTCATCTGAGCCTGAGGCTCTCATATTAGTTAATTGTTTTCCTTTAAGCACGTTAATTTCTAAATCATTATCTCTTGAATGTTCTCCTACAATCATTCCTTTATAAACTACTGTATTATGTCCAATAAACATAGACCCTCTATCTTGAAGCTTCCATATAGCAAATGCTACTGCTTTTCCTGTATCAGTTGATATTAGAGCACCATTTCTTCTGCTTGGCACATCTCCTTTATAGGAATCATATGAATAAAATAGCCTATTAATAACTCCAGTTCCTCTAGTATCTGTTAGAAATTTACTTTGATAGCCGATTAACCCTCTAGATGGTGCATAAAAAATAAGTCGTGTCTTACCAGCTCCAGATGATCTCATATCTTGCATTTCTGATTTTCTTTTATTCATAGAGTCTACAACAGAACTTACATATTCTTCATCAACATCTATAATTACTTCTTCTATTGGTTCAATAATTTTATTATTCTCATCTTTTTTTAATAAAACTTTTGGTCTCGAAACGGTAAGCTCAAAACCTTCTCTTCTCATTGTTTCAATTAATACTCCTAATTGTAATTCTCCTCTTCCACCAATTTCAAAAGAGTCTTTATTTTTACTTTCAGAAAAAGTAATAGCAACATTTGTTTCTGCTTCTGCCAATAACCTTTCACGAATTAAAGTGGATGTAACTTTTTTACCTTCTGTACCTGCAAATGGAGAGTCATTTACTGTAATCGTCACGGCCATGGTAGGAGGATCTATAGGAGTTGATTTCATTGCGTTTTCTATAGATATATCACAAATTGTATCGGCAACTGAAGTTTTAGCTAATCCTGCTACACATATTATATCTCCTGGATAGACTTCATTAACTGGAATTTTATTTAGACCTTCAAATTTTAGTAATTTAGTTAATCTTCCATTTTCAATTTTTTCACCATTCAGATTTATAGATTTTACAGTATCGTTAACTCTTGCAGAACCTTGTTCTACTCTGCCTACAAGGCATCTTCCTAGGTATGGATCAGAATCCAGAAGAGTTACTAACATAGCAAATGGTAAATCTTGATTTACTTTTGGTGGTTTAACATGTTTTATAATCAAATTTAATAATGGATGTAAGTTTTCATGTGGGTCATCTAATTCATTTACGCACCATCCAGCTCTACCTGATGCATATAGTGTTGGAAAATCTAATTGTTCTTCATTTGCATCTAATGAAATGAATAAATCAAATATTTCTTCTAAAACTTCATCAGGCCTTCCATCAGCTCTATCAGCTTTATTTATTATCACAATTGGCTTTAGACCTTGGGCTAATGCTTTTCCCAGAACAAATTTAGTTTGTGGCATTGGTCCTTCAGCTGCATCAATAAGAAGGATTACTCCATCGGTCATACCTAAAACTCTTTCTACTTCACCACCAAAATCTGCATGTCCTGGTGTATCTATTATATTGATAGTAATATTATTCCAGGAAATAGATGTTGGTTTTGCTAGTATGGTAATGCCTCTTTCTTTTTCTAAGTCGCCAGAATCCATTAGTCTTTCACTTACGTTTTCATTTTCTCTAAACATTCCACTTTGTTTCATAATGGAGTCAATTAATGTAGTTTTACCATGGTCTACGTGTGCAATAATGGCTATATTACGTAATTCTTCTGACATATTATTCTTTCTACTATGATTTAATATAATAAGAGTTAGTTACTTTAATAAAGTTAACTAGATATAGGTTGCAAGATGTCATAAAATATATTCTAGTCAAGTAATAGTAGATATTTAATCTATTTATTTTAAATATTTTTTGGTTAATATTTATGAAATTAATTTTTAGTTATTTTTTAAATTTACTTTTTATATTCCTACTTTTTACGAATGAAAGTATAGCTCATTCTTTGGTTAATAATAATTCTGGTTTTGGAAATGGATTTAGTCATCCTATTTTAGGATTAGACCATTTTTTAGTAATGCTAGGAGTAGGAGTTTGGGGAGCACAGATGCAGGGAAGGCGTATGTGGTCACTTCCAGTAACCTTTCCTATTATAATGAGTTTGGGAGCTATAATATCCCTATCTAATATTTTTGTTCTATTCCATGTAGAGTATATAATTGTGATTTCAGTAATTATATTAGGTTTATTTATATTTCTAAAATGGTTACCAAATGAAATGATCGCTATTATATTAATATCTTTATTTGCTATTTACCATGGGTATTCTCATGGTAGCGAAATTCCAAAAGCAATTGATCCATTAAATTTTATAATAGGTTTTGTAATTTCAACAGGCTTAATACATATATTAGGCATATTATTAGGTTATACATTAGATAAATTTTATAATGGATTAATTTCTAGAATAATAGGAATGATTATTTCTCTATTTGGAATAATACTTTTTATCATAATGATTTTCTGATGTTAAAAAAGAATATTAACTTATTTATGTTAACTATATTTATTTTTCTAGTTTCTATAGCTATTTTTAAAATATTATTTACACCTGCTAAAGATTATGGATTATTTTTATCAGGAATACATAATATTATTAGTAATTATATTTATTTATTAAGCGTCTTAGGCATATCTTTATTACTATATGAATTAGAAAATAAATATTATCTTTTAATTTTTCATATATTTCTTTTGGTGTTTATTGGAACTCAAATATCATTCAATATAATTTTAGATTTTATATTTTATTATAAATTAGATCTTATTTTTGGTTTTGATAAATTTCCATTAACTATTCTATATTTGTTAAATATTTTTATTGGTCTTTTTTTATGGTTTAGTCCATTTAAAAATGTATTTATATATATAATAACAATTATTTTTTCTTTAGTTACTTCTTTGCACATTGGCCTCAATGATATTGAGTTTTTTACGTTAAAAAGTTTTATAAATTATCCAGGTGGCAATGTATTTGTTTTAATCATACTAATAGGTTTATTTATTTATATATTTAAATTTTTAAATAAAAGATATTTAAATATTGGGTCTAAAATATTAGGGAGCTGGATGATAGTAATAAGTCTAATATCATGTATTTTTTCAGTTAGTTATTAATCTGGTACGGGGTCATCACCAGATTTCCCCCACGGATGACATCGTATTATTCTTCTAAATGAAAGGTATAATGCCTTGAATAAATTATGTTTTTTAATTGATTCAATCGCATAATTTGAGCAACTAGGATTAAATCTACAATGAGATCCTAACATAGGAGAAATTAAGTATTGATATAATTTTATAAAACTAATAAATATATTTTTAATCATGATAATTTTTTATGGTGTCTTAGATTCAATTTTTAGATCATTTAATATCTTTTTTAAGCTACTAGTCTCAGTACTATTAGACCCTAATCTTCTAACAGATAGTTCTTTTTTTTCAGCTTCTTGTTTGCCAATAATAATTAATACAGGAATTTTAGAATTACTATGTTCTCGTATTTTATATCCTATTTTTTCATTTCTAATATCAATTTCTGCTCTAAGATTACTTTCTTTAAATATATTTAATACTTCTTCAGCATAATGATTAGCATCAGAAGTAATAGTTACAATAACTATTTGAACAGGCGAGAGCCAGAGAGGTAAACGGCCAGAATAATTTTCTATTAGAATTCCAATAAAGCGTTCAAGTGATCCAAATAAAGCCCTATGAAGCATCACAGGTGCATATTTTTGTCCATCCTCAGCAATATAATTAGCGGAAAGTCTGCTTGGTAAATTTAGGTCAACCTGAAGAGTTCCACATTGCCAATCTCGTCCAATAGCGTCTCTTAAAACAAATTCTATCTTAGGGCCATAAAAGGCCCCTTCTCCAGGATTATATGAATACGATAAGCCTGTAGCTTCAATTGCTACTTTAAGGGCTTCTTCTGATTTATCCCATATTTCATCACTTCCTACTCTTTTTTCAGGTCTATCAGAAAATTTTATGTGTATATCCTCAAAACCAAAATCTTTATATATACTTATTATTAAGTCACATACAATTTTACACTCATCTGTAATTTGATCTTCAGTACAAAATATATGAGCATCATCTTGAGTGAAACCTCTTACTCTCATTAACCCATGAAGAGCTCCTGAAGGTTCATACCTATGGACCTTTCCAAATTCAGATAATCTTAATGGTAAATCTCTATAACTTTTTATTCCCTGTTTATATACTTGAACAGCACCTGGACAGCTCATAGGTTTGAGAGCATAAATCCTATTTTCTCTCTCCTCAGTAGTGAACATGCTTTCTCCAAACTTTTCCCAGTGTCCTGATTTTTCCCAAAGTGAACGGTCCATAATATCAGGAGTATTAATTTCTTGGTATCCAGCAGCATCTTGTCTTTTCTTCATGTAATTCACTAAGGTTTGAAAAAGTAACCATCCCTTAGCATGCCAAAAAACTGAGCCAGGAGATTCTTCTTGGAAATGGAATAAGTTCATTTCTCTACCAAGCTTTCTGTGATCTCGCTTTTCAGCTTCTTTTAACATATCAAGATAGATATCTAAATCATTTTTATTTTTCCATGCAGTACCATAGATTCTTTGAAGCATCTCATTATTAGAGTCACCTTTCCAATAAGCACCAGCTAGTTTAGTTAATTTAAATGCTCCGATATGCTTTAAATTTGGCAAGTGAGGACCATAACATAAATCTATAAAACCTGATTTTTCTTGTGCATATATTTGAAAATTATCATCTTGATCAGAATTATTAATTATATCAATTTTATATGTTTCATTTCTTTCTTCAAATAATTTAATTGCATCTTTTTTTGAGAAAATATTTTTATTAATTATTTCACCATTAGATATAATTTTATTCATTTCTTTTTCAATTTTAGGCAAATCTTCAGAAGAAATTGGTTTTTTAAATAGTACATCATAATAAAAACCATTCTCTATAGTTGGTCCTATAGCTAATTTAGCCTCTGGATATAAAGTTTTAACCGCTTTAGCTAAAACTTGAGCAGTTAACGTATGTCTCATTATATCGAGACCTTCATTATTATTTATAGTTATAATAGATATTGATGAATCAGAATCTATTTGGTCGCATAAGTCTCTTTGAATACCGTCAATATTAATTGCAATTGCTTCTTTAGCTAAAGATTTTGCTATGCTCTCAGCAATCTGATAGCCAGTGATACCTTTTTCAAACTCTCGTTTATTTCCGTCAGGAAATGTAATATTTATATTATCTTTTATACTCATTATATTTTTTATTTCACTTTAGTTAATTTTTACTTCGCCAAACTGTTTTATGTTTTGTATCTTCTATCTCTATTCCCATATTATTTAATTTCAATCTAATATTATCAGCTTCATTAAAATTTTTGTCTTTTCTAGCTTGATTTCTTTTTTCTATCAATTCTTCAATTATATTACTATCAATATTATTTATATTAGTTCCATACTTTAACCATGAGCTAGGCGAGTCTTGCAATATTCCAAGTATATTTCCAGAAGCAATTAATTCTGATTTTAACTTTTGTTTTTCTGATTTATCACATTTAGAAAGTTTATCAGCTAATAAATTTAGTTCATATAAGGACCTAGAAGAGTTTAAATCATCACATAAAGCTTCAACTATAGTCTCTGATGCAGATATATTCCCATCAATACTAATATTTTCATTATCTTTTAGAACTCTATATATACGATCGAGGTTTTTTTGCGCTTGTTCTATTATTTTTGAATTCCAATTTAGCGGTTGTCTATAGTGAGTTGAAATTAGAGCAAGTCTGAGAGTTTCACCAGGATACTTTTTAAGTAAATCATTAACTAAAAATATATTACCCAAAGATTTAGACATTTTTTCTCCGTCCATTGTAACAAAGCCATTATGTATCCAATATTTTGCATATTCTTGAGGGTCATCAAGTTTATGGGCTGCACAGCTCTGAGCAATTTCATTTTCATGATGAGGAAAGGTTAAATCTAATCCACCTCCATGAATATCAAAAGGTAATGAAAGAGTTTTTTCCGACATAGCCGAACATTCTATATGCCAACCGGGACGACCTCTGCCCCAAGGAGAATCCCAACCAGGTTGATTTTCATCACTAGGTTTCCATAAAACAAAATCACCAGAATTATTTTTATAATCAGCTACTTCAACTCTACTTCCTGCAATTTGATCTTCCTTATTTCTACCAGATAATAAACCATAATTTTTATAGGAAGATACATTAAAAAGTACGTGGTTATCTGATACGTAAGCATTATTTTGCTTAACCAATTTATCTATTATTTCTATCATTTCCTTTATATGATCGGTGGCTCTAGGTTGAATGTCTGGACCTAATACCCCTAGTTCACTCATATTCTCATTATATATGTTTTCAAATTTAGAGGTTAATTCTTCTATAGGTGTATTAGTTTCTATTGAAGCATTTATTATTTTGTCATCTATATCTGTAATATTAGAAACATATGTTACTTTTGGATACATAGAACGCATAAACCTTGCTAATAAATCGCAAACTACTGCCATTCTAGCGTTCCCAATATGTGCATAATTATATACAGTTGGCCCACAGGCATATATTCTTATATGGTTTTTATCTATAGGTATAAAAACTTCTTTTTTATTTCCTAATGTATTATGAATTTTAAAAATACTCATATAACTTATGCCTTAATATTTGTTATTGAATAAACTTTATTTTTTCTTAATTGTTTTAATAGCCCAATTATAGGAAGGCCTTGAATAGTTTCATTATGTCCAGTTACTTTACAAAATAAATGTATTCCTAGAGATTCATATCTGTATGAACCACAACTATTAAATGGTTTATCTGTTTTTAAGTATTTTATGATTTCATTATCTGTAAGTTCGTTCATCGTAAGCTCTGCTTCCTCTACATATGACCAAATTATTTTACCATTAAAATATAGACTTATACCACTAGTTTGTTTATGAGTTTTTCCAGATAATTCTTTTAGTTGTTTAATAGCATTATCCATATTATTTGGCTTACTATAGATTTTATCATTTAAGTTACAAATTTGGTCAGCTCCTATTACATAACTATATGGATGACTAGCACTGACATTATAGGCTTTTTCTGATGCCAGAATAATAGCTCTTTCTTTGATGCTTTTATTTATTATCTTTTTCTTTAATTCTTCTTCATTTACATCTGAAACAATTACGGAAAATTCCAAGCCTGTTTTGTTTAAAATTTCATAACGAATTTTTGAAGCTGATGCTAAAATTATTGGAGTTGAAGGTGTAATAGTTATATTACCCATGAACTTTTCCGCTATTATAAAGTTATAAATTAATTATTTATTAAATTCATGAATTCAGATCTAGTTCTGTAATCACTTCTAAAAACGCCTAGCATTTGACTGGTAATAGTAGTTGCATTTGTTTTGTGAATTCCCCTAGTTGTCATACATTGATGTCCTGCATCGACCACAACTGCTACCCCTTTTGGCTTAAGCACTCTATTTATACTTGCAGCTATTTGTGCAGTCATTGTTTCTTGCGTTTGCAGTCGCTTACCATATACATCTACTACTCTTGCTAATTTACTAATTCCTACTACTCGATTGTTAGGTATATAAGCTAGATGAGCTTTTCCTAATATCGGAACCATATGATGTTCACAATGCGATTCTAAGCGAATATCCTTGATAATTATCATTTCATCATATCCAGCTACTTCTTCAAAAGTTTTATTTAAAATTTCATCAGGATCCATTTCATATCCTGCAAAAAACTCTTTATATGCATTGATAACTCTTTTAGGTGTTTCTAATAACCCTTCTCTAGTAGGGTCATCACCTGCCCATGCTATCATTGTTTTTACTGCATCCATTGCTTCTTCTCTTGTTGGTTTAGCAATAGGCTTATTTATAGTTTTATCCTTAGTCATTATGGCTCCGTAATCTAATGAAATCATTTATTTATAATATAGCATAGTAATATATATACTCACTATTGGTAATTTTCAAAGATTATTTCTTTTAATTTATGTAATTTTTATGTAAGTATCAGAGAATTATAATATTTAATATTAATTACATGGATTTATTTAATGAACTTTAAAAAAAGAATTTCTATAGAGCAGGTTGAAGAAGGAGTTGAGCTTGCTCCTAAATTTGACGATAATGGAGTTATTCCATGTATTACAGTTCATACTAAAACAAAAGAAGTCCTTATGTTTGCATATATGAATAAAGAAGCTATGCAACTAACTATAACATCAGGTTTAGCTCATTATTGGTCTAGATCTAGAGAGAGTTTATGGAAGAAAGGCGAAACTTCAGGTATGTTTCAAAAAGTTGAAAGAATGTTAATAGATGATGATCAAGATAGCCTAGTTATAGAAGTTTCTTTAGCAGAACCTATTTTAGGAGGAAATGAGGCATCATGTCATGTAGGATATAGAAGTTGTTTTTATAGAGAAGTTATGGTTGGAGAAAAAAATATAGATAAGCCATTAAGGTTTATTGAGAATGAAAAATCATTTGATCCTGATAAAATATATAAAAATATGCCTAATCCTACAAAACTTTAATTACATTATATGTAAAAAAGACCATGCGGATAATGTAAGTCCTGCCCAACAAGAAATAAATTTTAACTTTTTATTAGAATAAAGATATAAAAGTAGGGCGCATAATAATCCATAAATTATAGTTTTTAAGTTGATAATTAAAAATTCTGTCATTTTATTTTCTTTCAAAGAAATTAAAGGGAAACGCCATAACTAAGGGTTATGGCGTTTGGGGAGTTTAACATATCGTTCTTGGGAGGAGATAAGATATGTTTGTGGAGTTAGAAGAATATAAACTTGTTAGCTTTCATTGACTTTAAATATGAAAGTTCCGTATGTTTTTTTTCTATATGGTGAACTTCTATGAATTTATTAGTCTTTAGAATTTTATTAAGTTTCATAATTGCAATATCTTTTTCTACCTTACTAAGATACAGATTATGAACTACTAATTGCTGCTCTTTATTTAAAAAACTGTAAATTACTTCTCTATTTTTGACAGCATTTATATTGCCATCCTTTGCTAATTCTACAGCTGTCAAATAGCTTGTAATTAATGGATCAAATGGCTTATCACCAGTTGGGCCAGCAGAAGAGCTAAATGTGTAAATTGATGTTAATAAAAATGTAATTAAGTATAGTTTTTTCATGTAAACCTCCATAAAATTGTTAAATAAACAGAATAGCCTGTTTACTATAATTTCATGCTAAGTCTTGAGGGTATACTTTTGGTTTGCGCGTTCCTTCGGTTATAAACCTACTTCCGACCTATTGCTAGGTTGAACGAATTCGCTATCCTTCAGTTCACTCTCTATTAATTTATTAT
>JAYGEJ010000016.1:0-19501 GCA_046582425.1 Alphaproteobacteria bacterium | reverse complement strand
AAAAGCAAATTTCAAATATAGATAGAAATGGTAAATTAGGTCAGAAAACTAGGGTAGTTTCAAATTCGATTGTTTCATTAAAGAACAAACCTGCCCGTTACGTATTGGAAAAAGCTTTGAACATTAGTAAAGAAGCTAAATTACCCAAATTTGCAAAACCATTTAAAGAAACTTTTCCAATAAATACAGAAGCACCATCTTATGGTAAAAAAGCTATTTTATTTTCTACCTGTTATGGAAGTTATCATAATACGGAAATAATTGCCTCAGCCTATAAAGTTTTAAGGCATAATGGTATAGATGTTTCTTTGTTTTATGATGGGTGTTGCGGAATGCCGCAATTAGAGCAAGGTAACATAGAGAAAGTAATGGATCAGGCTAAGAATATTTCTAGTAAACTAGCGCCTTTAATATCAGAAGAAGTTCCTGTGATAGCCCCTATTCCTAGTTGTGCCTTAATGTTTAAAACTGAATGGCCCCTTCTTTTGCCTGAGAATAAAAATATTATAGAATTATCTAAAAAGACAATGGATATTGATGAATATATGATCCAAATATCTGAAAATGAAGGACTTACTGAAGGCCTAGTAGCTTTAGAGGGTGATATTACAGTTCATATGGCTTGTCATAGTAGAGCACAGAATATCGGACCTAAGTCTGCTCAAATGTTAAGATTAATACCTAATACGAAAGTAAATATAATTGAGAGGTGCTCCGGACATGGAGGTTCATGGGGAGTTAAAAAAGAAAATTTTGATACAGCTTTAAAAGTAGGAAAAAATTCTGCTAAAAGTATTATGAAATACGATACAAAATATTTTGCCTCCACTTGTCCTTTAGCTGGAGACCACCTAGTACAAATATCAGAGAAGGAAACAAATAAAGATTTAAAGGAATTAAAAGAACCTTCTCATCCCATCGAATTAATTGCCCTAGCATATAATATTAACAATAAATAGAGGAAAATATGAATAAAAGAATGATTAGTCTAGATGATATTATTTCTAATGAAGAATACGGAAAAACCAGAAGCTCCAAAAGAAAAGAGATGATAGAACTTAAAAAATTTAGAAGGCTAGATATAGGTCCTGTTGCTAGCTTATATTTTGAAAGTAGAGATACAATGATCTATCAGATTCAGGAAATGGCTTTTGTAGAAAAAATTACTAGAGAGGAGTTACACGAGGAGCTAATTTCTTATAACCCTTTAGTGCCGAATGGAAGTGAGCTAACAGCTACTATGATGATTGAAATAGATGATCCTTTAAGGAGAAAAAATTTTTTATCCCGTTTAGGAGGAGTTGAAGAGAAAGTTAAAATTATTATAGGAGAAAGTGAAATTTACGCAGACTATGAAAAAGATATTGATAGAACTACGAGTGAAGGTAAAGCAAGTGCTGTTCATTTTTTACATTTTAATTTTACTGATCAATTAATAGAATCATTTAAAAATAAAAATAACATTATACAAATTGGTATTGATCATGAGTCATATGGACATTTAAGTATAGTGTCGGATAGAGTAAGAGATGAGTTAGCAAAAGAATTTATTTAGTTATAGAAGTATAAGCACCCCATATATTATCTGCTTTTACATATCCTATAACTTTATACTTTTTTGATTCTACTTTACACCAATTATTTTCACAGTACTGTATTTTTAAAATTACATTTTTAGAGACATTAGCAATAATATTTGAATCCACACTATCTTTTCTGTAAATAATATCTTCTTGCTTGAATATTACAGTTTTTTCTTTGCTGGATAATAGTTTACCCCACATCCACCCTATAGAACCATCCGGGGTTTCAATCTCATACCATTGTTCAAATTTTTTTAATATTTTTACAGGCAACCCAATTCTTTTAAAGTTCCATAATATTTCAAATCTTTTTCCAGGACCTACCCTCATATTTGCATCGTCACTTTTAATAGATTTAAATTCATAATTATATTTTTCTAGCTCTTCTGAAAATGAATAATTTGATAGTATAAAAATAACTAAAAAATTAATTATCAAAATTTTAAGTTTTATCTGATAAAAGTTGTTAATAAAATTTTGCAAAGTTAAATACTCCTATATAATATAATTATATTATTTTTGATTAAAATCTAGTTGAAAATATCGTATTTTTTTTAGTAAAGGTAATGTATGACTAGCAAGCCTCTAGTAATAGTAACAAGGCGACTTCCGGAACTGGTGGAAGCTCGAATGATGGAGTTGTTTAATACTCGACTCAGCACTAGTGATAGCCCTTTAGATAAACAACAACTAATTGCAGCTGTGAAAGAAGCTGATATTTTAGTTCCAACTGTAACGGATAAAATAGATAGTGAAATAATTAATCAAGCGTCTAATAAACTAAAACTAATAGCTAATTTTGGAAATGGCATTGACCATATTGATATAGATGCTGCTTTAAAAAAGAAAATAATTGTCACTAATACTCCCGGAGTCTTAACCGAGGATACCGCAGATATGGTTATGAGTTTATTATTAGCAGTGCCAAGAAAGATTATTGAAGGTGAAAAATTAATTAGATCTGGTTTATGGAAAGGTTGGAGTCCAACCCATATGATGGGAAGGAGAATATGGGGAAAAAGGTTAGGTATTATTGGAATGGGCTCTATTGGTCAAGCGTTAGCTAGAAGAGCAAGGGGTTTTGGATTAAATATTCATTATCATAATCGAAATAGACTTCCTGATGTTATTGAAGATTCACTAGATGCAACGTTCTGGGCAGATTTAGATCAAATGTTACCTAAAATGGATATTTTATCAATAAACTGTCCAAGTACTTCTGAAACATATCATCTATTATCTAGAGAAAGACTATCTAGTCTTCAAACTCATGCATATATAATTAATACCTCAAGAGGTAAAGTCATAGATGAAGAAGCATTAGCAGATTTATTATCACAGTCAAAAATAGCTGGAGCAGGATTGGATGTATTTGAAAGAGAGCCTTCTGTCAGTGAGGTTTTATTAGGTGCTCCAAATACTGTTCTTTTACCTCACATGGGATCGGCAACGGTTGAAGCTAGAATAGAGATGGGAGAAAAAGTAATTATAAACATTCAAACACTATTAAATGGACATAGGCCCCCAGATAGAATTTTAAACGATTAGATAAATATAATTTGGTCTTTAGAATTTTTAGGGCTGAGTATTGAGGTTAATCCAGATATATTAAAGTTAATATCTTTTCTCAAATCAGATGCTTTTAATTTATTTTCAGCTAAAGCTCCTGAGCAAATAGCTATATTTGTTTTAAGTTCTAAAAGGGATGTAAATAATTCATCAGAATTAGAATAGTTTAAATTAAAATTATTTTTTTTATCTAAAAAACTAATTATACTTTTCCCAGTTAAAAATAGTTCAGTAGGTCTTCCTAGTGCCGCAGCAGTAGCCAACATTCCTAGTGCATAATTTATTTTTTCCTTTTCACCTGAAAAAAGAATTATAATTAATTTATCTTTCATATATAATCTTTATGATTTTGGATAGAAGTAATGGTTGGATTTGAACCACATAACTTACAATTGTTATCTTTTTTTATTTTGACTTTTCGCATATCTGAACTGAGTGTATCAAATATTAATAGATGATTATTTAAGCTATGCCCAATTCCCAAAATTTCTTTTAAAATTTCTATACCTTGTATAGAGCCTATGCTTCCTGCTAATGCGCCGAAAACTCCCGCCTCACCACATGAGGCAATTAAGCCTTTTGGGGGAGGCTCAGGCCATAAACATCTGTAGCAACAGTTAGAGCTCTTATAAGCAGAATAAGTTGATATTTGTCCTTCAAATCTTAGAATTGCTGCAGACACAAGAGTTTTATTTTTCAAATAACATACGTCATTAGCTAAAAATCTTGTTCCAAAATTATCGCTTCCATCTGCAACAATATCAAAATTTGAGACTATATCTTCTGCATTTTTAATCGAGAACCTTTCTTTATATGTTACAACATTGATATTTGGATTAATGGCTAAAATAGCTTTTTTAGCACTATCTGTTTTATGGATATTTATATTATCATTAGTATGAATTATTTGTCTTTGTAGGTTAGATAATTCTACTTTGTCGTCATCTATGATTCCAATTGTACCAATACCAGCTGCAGCTAAATAAAGTAGTAATGGTGAACCAAGTCCTCCCGCTCCGATTACTAGAACTTTAGAATTAATTAATTTTCTTTGTCCAATTCCACCAACCTGAGGCAATGTTATATGTCTTGCATAGCGCTCTATCTCTTCATCTGTAAAACCTAGATCATTCATTATTACCACCAGTAGATCCAAACCCTCCTGAGCCTCTTTCTGTATTATTAAGAAAACTTACTTTTACTAGATTCATTTTCGCAATTTTACAAATTACCATTTGAGCTATTCTATCTTTAGGGTTTACAATAAAATTTTTATTACTGTGGTTTATTAATATTACTCCAATCTCTCCCCTAAAATCTGAGTCAATTGTTCCCGGAGAATTTAATACAGTTATCCCATACTTAATAGCTAAGCCTGATCTTGGTCTAATCTGAACTTCATATTTTATAGGTATTTCTAACTTAAAACCAGAAGGAATTAATATTCTTTCTCCTGGCTCAATGTGGATTGGTTTTTGGATAGCAGCCCCAATATCAATTCCTGCAGAGCCTTCTGTAGCATACTCTGGTAAAACTTTAGGGCCGTGTTTTAATAATGTAATTTTCACATCCATATTAATTACTTTATATATTCTCTATTACTTTATTAACTAATTTTTCTGCAACTTCTTTTTTGGAGCATGTATTCCATTTATCAATATTATTTTTTGTAATAAATGAAATAGTATTATTGTCTCCACCAAAAATTTCTGGATTTTTTGATATATCATTTGCTAAAATCCAGTCACAATTCTTTTTTTTTAATTTTTCTTGGGCATTTTTAATGAGGTTATCTGTTTCTGCAGCGAAACCAATTACTAATCTTGGCCTATTATTTTTTTTATTAGAAATATATTCTAAAATATCAGGGTTTAAAGATAAATTTAGATTAGGTTTATTGTTATTATTTTTTTTAATTTTCATGTTTGAAGGATTATCTATTGACCAATCAGATACCGCAGCTGCACATATAGCTACATCTATTTTATTCATTTTCTTTATCTCTCTATACATATCTTTAGCGGTTTCAATATTAATAGTATTCATATCTTTTGGAATACTCTCGCTACATGGACCTATTACTAGGCTTACATTTGCTCCTAATTTATGAAAGGCTTTTGCTATTTCAATGCCTTGTTTACCAGAAGACTTATTACCTATATATCTGACAGGATCAATTGCTTCATAGGTGGGTCCTGCAGTGACTAAAATATTAAGTTTTAATTTTTTTTTTTTTATTGTGGATGCAATATATTCGTATACTTTACTAGGCTCTGACATTCTGCCGTCACCTGTTTCTCCACATGCTAAGTCCCCAGAGTCTGGACCTATAAAATTATAATCATTATCTTTTAGGAATTTTATATTTTTTTGAGTAATAGGATTATTCCACATTTCCACATTCATAGAAGGTACAAAAAAGACAGGTTTATTTGAAGCTAATAATACAGTAGTTGCTAAATCATTTGAAATTCCTGCAGCTGTGTGAGCTATTATATTAGCTGATGCAGGAGCAACTAGAATTAGGTCATTCTCTCTAGATAGACGTATATGACCCATTTCAGTTTCATCTTTCAATGAAAAAAGATCTTGGTATACTTTTTCTTCAGAAAGAGCTGCAACTGATAGGGCAGTAACAAATTTTTCTCCTCCTTTAGTTAAAATAACTTGTACTTTTATATTATTTCTTTTTAAGATTCTTATTAATTCAAGGCTTTTATACGCAGCTATTCCACCTGATATAATAAGAAGTATTTTTAAATTTTTAACCATATAAACTTATTCTTTTTATTTAATTTTATTTAGAAGTATATATTAACCTTTTAATTACAGAATTTAAACAAAATTAAATTCTAGTTGCTATAAATAGGCAAGCAGCACCATTTGCATATTTTTTTATTTTAACAATATGAAAACCCTTACACTCTAGCAGTTTGCAAAAATTATCAGGAGTATAAAATGTTTCAATACTTTCACTTAAATATTTATAGGCCTTTTTATTATTTGCTATTTTTTCGCCTAGAAAAGGAATTACATTTTTTAAATAGTATTCATAAAATTTTTGAAAAGGCGTTATCACTTCGGGAGAAAATTCTAATATCATTAATTTGCCCCCGGGTCTTAAAATTTTATAACAACCTTCTATAGTTTTTTCAATTTCAGCTACATTTCTAATACCAAAGGCACATGTTATATTATTAAAAGAAAAATCCTTAAAAGGTAAATATGCTGAGTCCCCTGCAATCCATTTTATGCTATTTTTATAATCTGTAGATAAAGATTTAGATTTTCCAACTTTTATCATACCTGGAGTTAAGTCCATTACAGTAACATTATTATTTTTGAAACGTTTTAAAATTTCAAATGCAATATCTCCTGTTCCACCTGCAAGGTCTAATATATTTTGGGCGTCATTTAAAAATTGTTCTTTGCTAATTCTTTCTACTAGGTCCTTTTTCCATATTCTATGTGACCCTAAACTCATGATATCATTCATTTTATCATAATCATTTGATACTTCTTCAAATAAATTAGAAATTTTCTGTCTTTTTTGTGATATAGGTATTTTTTTCAATCCGTATATTACATTATTTTCTTTATTACTAGTTTCTTTTTTCATTATAGTATGGCTTTCTAAAATAACTTACCGTAATATTAATTTATGCCTGAGTTGCCTGAAGTAGAAACCGTTACAAGCGGCTTAAATTTTGCAATCAAAGACTTAATTGTAAAAAAAGTCCATGTCAATCGGTATGATTTACGGATTAAAGTATCAAAAGAGATTACTACTGTTCTAAATAATTTAAAAGTTATTACTGTAAAAAGACGGGCAAAATACGGAATCATTCATTTTGAAAATGAATATTCTATAGTTTTTCATTTAGGAATGTCGGGTAGAATTGTTATAGATAGAAAAATATTTACCCCTCTACAGAAGCATGATCATATTGCAATAGAATTTTTCAAAAATAATAATAAAAAATTTAAATTAAGGTTTTCATTTAGGGATCCAAGAAGATTTGGTTTTTTTAATATATATAAGACTCACAGTTCTGATTATAATAATTTATTTAAAGCCCTTGGACCTGAACCATTAGCAGATGATTTTTCTATTGATAATTTTTATAGTAAAATAAATAAAAGTCATTCGAATATAAAGTCTATATTATTAAATCAGAATATCATTTCTGGTTTGGGTAATATTTATGTTTGTGAAGCATTATTTTTAGCAAGAATATCTCCTAGAACTACGGGGTGTAGCCTTTCTTTTAAGCAGATAAAAAATCTTTATTCCAAAATTAAGGAAGTTCTATTGAAAGCAATTAAAGAAGGAGGTACTTCAATTCAAGATCATAAGAAAGTATCAGGAGAAATAGGCTATTTTCAAAATTATTTATCTGTTTATAATAGAGAAAAAGAAAAATGTTATACTAATAATTGTAAAGCGCATATTGTAAGATTTAAACAAAATGGAAGGTCAACTTATTATTGCCCAAAGTGTCAAAAATAATAATTATAATCATTTCTATATTTTTATATTGTAAAAGTTTAATAGCAATGGATTTTCTTGATTGTATTCAGGATATACCTATACATAATAAAATAATTGAAATAAAAGACAGCTGTTTTCTTTTTGATTCAGATACAGGAAAGATAGTGAGTGTGGAAGCTAGTTCCTTGCTTAGCAATATGGAGGTTTTAGAATTTTATAAAACTATTTTGCTTCAATTTGGGTGGGACTTAAAAAGTGAAAATAACAATGAAGCTATAGTATTTATTAGAGAAAATGAGATATTAAAAATTAATATTAATAAAGCTAATAATATATTATTTAGTAGTTTCTTGAGCTTAAAAAATAATTAGGAAAATCAAATGACTTTTAAAAACGAATATAAAAATATTAAAATTAGAATAATTGATAAAGTAATCTTAATTACTTTAAATCGTCCTGAAGCACTTAATGCATTAAGTAGTCATTTAATTGATGATTTAAATCACGCCTTAGGCCATGCAGAGCAAGATGAAAATATATCGGTAATTGTATTAACAGGTTCCTCAAAAGCTTTTGCAGCTGGTGCGGATATAAAAGAAATGAGTTCTAAAAGCTTTACTGATTTAATAAATGATGATTTTATTAAGCCTTGGGAAAAGATAAGTTTATGTAAAAAACCTACTATAGCAGCTGTTGATGGTTATGCTTTGGGAGGAGGGTGTGAGTTAGCTATGATGTGTGATTTATTGATTGCTAATAAGAATACAAAATTTGGACAACCTGAGATTAATCTTGGTGTTTTTCCTGCTGCAGGTGGGACACAACGTCTTCCAAAAGCCATAGGTAAAGTTAAGGCTATGGATATGATATTAAGTGGAAGAATGATGGGAGCAGAAGAAGCAGAAAAATTAGGATTAGTAAGTAGAATTATTTCTTCAGAGAATTTTTTAGAGCAAGTTTTAGAAATAGCAAAAGAAATATCCGAAAAATCATTACCTGCTTTAATTATGGCTAAGGATGCTATTAATTCTTCATATGAGATGTCTTTATCTCAAGGAATAATTTATGAAAGAAGATTATTTCGGTCTGCTTTCTCTTTAGATGACCAAAAAGAAGGTATGCAAGCTTTTATTGAAAAGAGAAAAGCTAAATTTAAAAATTCTTAATAATTTCTTTCAGTAGTTGACCTCTTAATCAAGATCAGTTAAGAGAAGTAACTAAATTATGAATGAACATGATGTTAAGGAATAATAAATGGCTAATATAGCTTCTGCAAAAAAGAGAATAAGATCAACGAATCGGAAAACGATTGTAAATAAAAATAGAATAAGTAAAATTCGTACTTTTGAAAAAAAAGTAGAGGAAGCAATTACTGAAGGAAATCATGAATCAGCTATGTTGGCTTTAAAGGCAGTACAGCCCGAATTAATGGCTGGAGTTAATAAAGGTGTGATTCATAAAAGCACAATGTCCAGAAAAATTTCTAGATACAATTCACGTATAAAACGTTTAAAATAGTTTTTTTATTTGCTCATTGCATTGATATAAATTCTTGCTATAGTTTTTTATACTACCTATTTCGGTTTATAAATAAATTATAAGGATTACTAATATGCTCTCAGGAGATAAGGCAATTGAATTATGGGAGCAAGTAAGACAGAGACTTAAAATTGAAGCTGGAGAAACCGTTTTTAACAACTGGCTTGGTTTAATGGTGCTTTCTAATTTTTCTCATGGAAAAATTATTATTGCAGTTAGAAGTAAATTCCATAAAGATTGGATAGAGCCTCGATATGGCAATAGAATTAGAACTTTATGGCAAGGGCTTAGTAAAGATATTTTAAGCGTAAACCTAATAGTAGATGAAAGTTTAACTGGAAAATCATCAAGAAAAATAGAAGATGCCTCTACTTCAATCTTAAATTTATCTTCACCTTTAGACCCAAGGTATACTTTTGAAAAATTTGTAGTCGGACCATCAAATAATTTTGTTGCTGCTGCAGCGCAAAGGATCGCTGAATCTGAGGACGTGACATTTAATCCATTAGTAATATACGGAGGCGTAGGCCTAGGAAAGACGCATTTAATGCATTCTATAGCTTGGAAAATTAGAGAGAGCAACCCTAATCGACGAGTAGTATATTTATCTGCTGAGAAATTTATGTATCAGTTTGTTAGAGCATTAAGGCAACAAGATACAATGATTTTTAAAGAGCAATTTAGGTCTGCAGATGTTTTGATGATTGACGACGTACAATTTATAGCAGGAAAAAACTCTACCCAAGAAGAATTCTTTCATACATTTAACGCTTTAGTTGATCAGAACAAGCAAATTATAGTCAGTTCTGATCGTTCTCCTGCAGATTTAGAAGGTATAGAAGAAAGACTCAGATCTCGTTTAGGTTGGGGTATAGTTGGAGAAATACATCAGACTACTTATGAACTTAGATTAGGAATATTGCAGTCAAAATCAGATGATTTAAAAAATTGTACTATACCAAAAAATGTAATTGAGTTTCTAGCTCATAAGATAACTTCTAATATAAGAGAATTGGAAGGTGCACTTAAAAGGTTAGTAGCTCATTCCCAATTAGTAGGAAGGCCAGTTAGTCTAGAAAGCGCAAATGATGTTTTACACGATTTACTTAGAGTTAATAATAGAAGAGTTACAATAGAAGTTATACAAAAAAAAGTTGCTGAATATTTTAATATCAGATTAAGTGATATGTCTTCTCCAAGAAGAGCAAGAGCTGTCGCTAGACCCAGACAAATAGCCATGTATCTCTCTAAACAATTAACTTCTAAATCACTGCCAGAGATCGGAAGAACATTTGGTGGTAGAGACCATACTACAGTTATGCATGCTGTAAATAGAATAGAAGAACTAACTATTGATGACTCATTATTAGCTGATGATTTAGAGTTGCTTAAAAGAACACTTGATTCTTAATATATTTTTCTGATAGCTACGAAATCACTATTTTAATAACTTTTTAATTTATACATATTTGTACACAACAACGATAATTTTTTAAACTTATAAACTATATATAGCTTTATATAAATATAAAAATGGTTTATAATTTATACGTAAGAGAGGTTTAAATATGAAGTTTTCTATTGATAGATCAGCACTCCTAACTGCTTTACAACATGTTCACTCTGTAGTTGAAAAAAGGAATACGATTCCAATTTTATCTAATGTTTTACTGGAAGCAAAAGAGGATGGAGTTTATTTAACTGCAACAGATATGGATATTGCTGTAATAGAAAAAATAGACCTAAAAAAATCAGAAGTTATGCAATTAGGAACAATAACCACTTCTGCTCAAATGTTATATGATATAGTAAGAAAATTGCCTGAAAATATTACAGTTGAGTTATTATCTGAAAAAAATGATAGATTAGGTATAAAAGCCTCTAGTTCATCTTTTGCATTAAATTGTTTGCCTTCAGAAGATTTTCCCTCTATAGCCCAAGAAGAATTTAACTATTCTTTGAATATACCTGCTAGCGAAATGATAAGATTAATAGATAAAACATCTTTTGCGATGTCACTAGAGGAAACCAGATATTATTTAAATGGTATTTATTTACATGCAGTTAAAGATTCAACAGTTGATAAATTAAGAACTGTATCTACAGATGGACATAGACTCTCTAGAGTAGATATGACCATGCCAGAGAGTGTTAAAGAAATACCTGGAGTAATAATTCCAAGAAAAACTATTATGGAAATAAGAAAATTATTAGAAGACCATACTGATAATATAAATCTTTCTTTAAGTGATAACAAAATCCAAATATCTTTTAGTAATGTTGTTTTAACCTCTAAATTATTAGATGGAACTTTTCCTGACTATTCTAGAGTAATACCAGAACAAAATGATAAAACTATAACTATTTCAAACCAATTACTCTCTGAAGCCGTTGATAGAGTCTCAACAGTATCAACTGATAAAACTAGAGCTATAAAAATTAATATTAATAAAGGGAATTTAGTTGTTTCTGCAACTAACCCTGATAAAGGAAGTGCCAGTGAAAGTCTAGAGGTTAAATATGATGGGGAAGAAGTAGAAATTGGCTTTAATTCTAAATATGTCTTAGATGTTGCTCGCCAAATTAAAGGTAAAGATATTATAATAAAACTTTCTGACTCTGTTTCTCCAACCTTAGTTTATGATAAAGATGACGAAGATGTATTATTTGTTTTAATGCCAATGAGAGTATAAGTGTCGTTGTCTAAACTAGAAGATATTAATTTAAATCAACTAGAAAATTATTCAAAAGACATTAATATTAATTATATTTCCTCTTTAAAATTATCAAATTATAGAAATTATAAATCTTATAAAGCAAGTTTTGACAAATATCCTATAGCTTTTGTAGGTAAAAATGGGGTAGGTAAAACTAATATATTAGAATCAATTTCTCTAATGCAACCAGGAAGAGGAATAAGGTCTGTCAAATTAGAAGAAATGTCCTATAAATATAGTGGTAATTTTGGCATTAATATTAATTTAAAAAAAAATGAAGAGAGTTTTAAAATAGGAAGCTCTTTGGATTTAGAAGTAAGTAAAATAAGAAAAGTTAAAGTTGATGGGAAATATATCTCACCATTACTTCTTACTAAATATTTAGCTGTAATTTCATTAACACCACTTATGGATAAAATTTTTATAGAAGGATCTACAAATAGAAGAAGGTTTTTTGATAAAATTTCATGGATTTTTATTAGTTCACATGCCCAAAATATTCGACTTTATGAAAAGTCTATAAAAGAAAGAAATAACCTTTTAAAAGATAATTCTAATGATGCAGTATGGTTTAATAATATAGAAAAACAAATTGTTAAATACGGCACCCAAATTATTATTGATAGGTTTAAAGTTCTAAATATATTAAATGCGCAGATAAAAGATAGTACTGCTAATTTTCCAAAAGCAAGTATGGTTTTTACTGGAGAAATAGAAAATACTTTTAGTGAAAATTCAGATTTAGATTATTTTAAAGATTTTTTTTCAAAAACTCTTTATGAAAAGCGAAAACAGGATCTTTATAGGGGCTCTACTAGCATTGGTCCTCATAGAGCAGATTTAGTAGTGAATTATAAAGAAAAAGATATGAAAGCAAGTTTATGTTCTACTGGAGAGCAAAAATCTTTATTAATTTCTATAATTTTATCAGTTGCTAAATCCTATAAAAAATATACTAATCTATCACCTATTTTATTATTAGATGAAGTCTTTTCCCACTTGGATAATGACAAAAAGCAAAGTTTATCTAAGGAAATAGAAAATCTTAAATCGCAAGCATTTATGACGGGAATAGATGAGAGCGATTTTGTGACTTTTAATAAAGATTCATGTATAATTAATCTAGATGATTCAACTAATAGGAGTGCAAATGAGTTCTGATAATAGCATAGAAGAAAATAATGAGTATGGTGCAGATTCTATTAAGGTTCTTAAGGGATTAGATGCTGTTCGTAAGAGGCCAGGAATGTATATTGGAGATACAGATGATGGTACAGGCCTTCATCATATGGTTTTTGAAGTAGTAGATAATTCTATTGATGAGGCGTTAGCCGGTCACTGTGATCAGATAGATATAGTTATGCACTCTGATAATTCTATTTCCGTAGAAGATAATGGAAGAGGAATTCCGACTGGTATTCATCCTGAAGAGGGTGTTTCAGCTGCTGAAGTTATTATGACTAAGCTACATGCGGGAGGTAAGTTTGATGAAAACAGTTATAAAGTATCTGGTGGATTACATGGTGTAGGGATAAGTGTCGTGAACGCTCTATCAGAAAAGTTAGAATTAACGATATATAGAAATAGTAAGAAGTTTTTTATGACTTTTATAAAAGGAGATGCTGAAGAATCACTAAAAGAAATAGGTTCTACAGAAAATAAGACTGGTACTTATGTTAGATTTTATCCATCAGAAAAAGTTTTTGCGTCCATAGAATTTGATTTTTCTATTCTAGAGAAACGTCTTAGAGAATTAGCTTTTTTAAATTCAAATTTAAAAATAAATATATTAGATAATAGAAATACAGAACCTAAAAGTGTTGAACTTTATTATCAAGGTGGAGTTAAATCTTTTGTTGAGTATTTAGATAGGTCTAAAGCTTCAATTCAAGAAAGTATTATTTATTTGAAGAGCGAAAAGAGCGATATAGAAGTAGAATTAGCTTTAAATTGGAATGATAGTTATTATGAGAATGTTTTATGTTTTACAAATAATATACCACAGAGAGATGGAGGGGCTCACTTAGCAGGTTTTAGAGCCGCTTTAACAAGGTCTATTTCCAAATATGTCCAAGCTAATCCTATAGGTAAGAAAAATAAAGTAAATCTGAGCGGTGAAGATATGAGAGAGGGTGTTACTGCAGTTTTATCTGTTAAAGTTCCTGATCCAAAATTTTCTTCACAAACAAAAGATAAATTAGTTTCTTCTGAAGTTAGACCTGTCGTAGAGGGTTTGGTAGGAGAAAATTTAACTGCATGGCTAGAAGAAAATCCTTCCGAAGCAAAAATTATTACACAGAAAATTATTGATGCATCTTCAGCTAGAGAAGCCGCAAGAAAAGCAAGAGAATTATCAAGAAGAAAGGGCGCTTTAGAATTCGCTAGTCTTCCTGGGAAGTTAGCTGATTGCCAAGAGAGAGACCCTGAAAAATCTGAATTATTTTTAGTAGAGGGAGATTCAGCAGGAGGTTCTGCTAAACAGGGTAGGTCAAGAGAAACGCAAGCAGTTTTACCCTTAAGAGGAAAAATATTAAATGTTGAACGAGCTGGAAGAGCTAGAGTTCTTGGCTCTAATGAAATAGGTATAATGATTTCTGCTTTAGGTACAGGTATACATGATGATTTTGAAATTGAAAAATTGAGATATAATAAAATAATAATTATGACCGATGCGGATGTAGACGGTTCTCATATTAGAACCTTAATTTTGACTTTTTTTTACAGACATATGAAAGAACTTTTAGAAGCAGGCCATTTATACATAGCACAACCACCTTTATTTAAAGTAAAAAAAGGGTCTAGTGAGGTTTATCTAAAAGATGAAGATACTTTAGATAATTATTTAGTAGACCAACTTGTTGTTGATACAGTTTTATCTAATAAATCTGGAGAAAATAGAACTTCTTCAGACCTAAAATCTCTAATTCTATCAGCAAAAAAACAATATTTTTCTATAAAAGCGCTTTCTAAATCTATTAATATTAATTTAGTAGAACGTATGGCTATTAGTGGCGCGTTAGATGTTAATTTATTAGATGATGATGAAAAAGCTAAAGTAGTAGTAGAATTTGTATCTAAGTCTCTAAATAAATTTGCTCTCGCTGGCGAAGATGGGTGGGAAGGTAAATATATCACAGAAGAAAAAAAATATATATTTAAACACGATAGGAGAGGAGTAATTTCAGAATATATAATAGATAAGACAATTTTAAATTCATCTGATGCAAGAAAGTTAGAAAAAGATGCCGCAGAACTACAAGAAACCTATTTTTCTGGTGCAACATTAATCAAAGGAGATGATTCCTTTAATATAATTGGCCCTTCTGATTTATACCAAACTTCTATAGATATAGGAAGAAAAGGTCTTGGAATTCAACGCTATAAAGGCCTGGGCGAGATGAATCCTGACCAATTATGGGAAACTACTTTGGATCCTGATGCAAGAACAATATTAAAAGTTAATATAGATGATGCTGCTGAGGCAGATAATGTTTTTGCTACTTTAATGGGAGAAGAAGTAGAGCCTAGGAGAAATTTCATACAAGAACGTGCTTTAGAAGTTGAAAATATTGATATATAGGATTTAAAGATTTTAATTTTAAGACGTTTTATATACAATTTATTATTTTTTTCTATAATTGTATTATTTTTAATTATATTTTACTGTTGGATTACTCTACCCGATTTTCAAAGTATATCTCAAAATTCTAGAAAACCCTCTGTAGTAGTTAATGCTAGTAATGAAGAACGTATTGCAGTTTATGGAGAAATGTATTCAACATTTATTGAATATGACAATATATCTTCAAATTTAATAAATGCTGCTATAGCTATGGAAGATAATAGGTTTTATTCTCACTATGGTATAGATATTAGGGCAATTTTAAGAGCATTATATGTAAATATAACTAACTTAAGTTATAAACAAGGCGGCTCCACTATTACTCAGCAACTAGCTAAAATAACATTTTTAAGTTCAGAGAAAAGTATTTTAAGAAAGATAAAAGAATTATTAATTACTATTAAACTAGAGATTTTATTAGAAAAAGAGGAAATACTTTCTTTGTATTTAAATAGAGCTTATTTTGGTTCTGGTAATTATGGTGTAAAGTCTGCTGCAAATAGTTATTTTTACAAGGACCCTAAAGATCTCCATATTTATGAGTCAGCTATACTAGTATCTTCTTTAAAGGCTCCAACTAGACTAAATATGATGGCTTCTCCTATATCAACCAAGAAAAGAGCTCTTTTAGTTTTAAATAAGATGCTTAATCTTGGCTTTATTTCAGAATTAGAATTTAATACGGAGTTTAAAGCCTTAAATGAATTTAAACTAAAAAAACATTTATCAGTTGAATCGCGTTATTTTTCAGATTGGGTCTTAAGGAGAACTTCAAAAAATTATAATAATATTTCTGATATCACAATAAAATCTACTTTAGATGTAAAAATACAAAATATTACAGAAAAAGCAGTTTTAAAAATATTAAAAGATAGAGATGATTTAGAAGTCGCAGTAATAGTTATGGATGTCTCAGGCGCTATAAAAGGCATGTTGGGAGGAAGGTCATATTCTAAGAGCCAGTTTAATAGAGCAACTCAGGCTCTAAGACAAACTGGTTCAGTTTTTAAATTATTTACTTATTTAACAGCGATAGATTTAGGCTTTGATTACTTAGATAAAATAGAAGACTCACCATTAGAATTAAATGGATGGAAACCAAAAAATTATAACAAAAAGTATAAAGGTTCTATATCGTTAGAAGAATCTTTTGCCATCTCTTCAAATGTAGTTGCTGTAAGATTACAAGAAATAGTCGGAAGAGAAAGTATTATTAAATGGGTAAAAAAATTAGGAGTATCGTCTAAATTAAAACCTGAAAGATCATTATCGCTGGGCACTCAAAGTATTTCTTTAATAGAAATGACAAACGCATATGCAACAATTTCTTCTGGAGGTGTGATACCATTTATATACGGAGTAGAAGAAATTACAGATAGAAATAATGATTTAATATATAGAAGAAAAAGCTCTGAAAGGACTTCATCTATAAATAAACCTATCATAGATAACATGAAAATTTTATTAAAGTCTTCAATGGATAAAGGAACTTCAGTTAATGCAAAATTACCTTATCTAGATAATAAAAATATATTATATGGAGGCAAGACTGGAACAACTCAAGATTCTAAAGATGCTTGGTTTATAGGTTATTTAAATAATATAGTAATAGGAATATGGGTAGGCAAAGATGACAACACAAAAGTAGAAAATCTTTCTGGTGGCAACCAAGCAGCAAAAATATATAGAGAGATTACTAAATCTTTGCTAGAATTATAAATAATTTAGAAAGGTTTTTTATGAAAAATATTCTTTCACCATTTCATTTAGCATTTCCGGTTAAAAATTTAGCAGATACTAAAGAGTTTTATAGAGATATTTTAGGCTGCTCTTTAGGAAGAACAAATAAAAAATGGATAGACTTTAATTTTCTAGGTCACCAAATTACTGCTCATTTATCGCCAGAGTCATTTTCTTTAAAAGATATTGCCAACACTGTAGATGGTAAGAATGTTCCTGTCCGACATTTTGGTTTGATATTAGACTGGGAAGATTGGCATAGTATTAGGGATAAATTATTAAAGAAAAAAGTAACTTTCATTATTGATCCGTATATTCGTTTTAAGGGTGAAAAAGGCGAACAAGCCACATTATTTATTTCCGACCCTTCATTGAATGGAATAGAATTAAAATCTTTCAAAGATAAAGAAATGATTTTTTCTTCATAATATTATGGTTTAATATATATAGGAGTTTTAATTGATACATGTTTGTATATTTCTAACATATCTTCATTTTTTAATGCAATACAGCCGTTAGTCCAATCTTTAATGTTTTTATTTTTTATACTAGGCTCGCCATGAATCATTATATAGTTTCCTGCATCCTTATTAAAAGATTTTGCATTTCTTTCATCCCATTCATTTGGGTAAGATACCTGTAATGAGAGATAAAAGTCACTTTCACTAGATTTATTTTTAACAAAATACAATCCCTCCGGTGTCTTTCCATCTCCTTTAAAGTATTTATGTCCAATAGGATCAAAGCCTAAATCTATTAAATATTCTTTTACTATATTTCCATTTTTTATTAACTTTAGAATTCGCTTAGATTTTTCAATCATGATCATATCAATAGTGTTTTGTGCATAGGATAGGGAGCAGAAAAAACAAAATATTACTAAAAGAATAAATTTAATCATAAAATTATCTATCTATTCCAGTATTTAGTTCACCAATAATTCCTTTAGATTTTATAATTTCTAGTGAACTATTCTTATTAATGGATCCTTGAGGTGAAGAAAATTGTTGCCATCTAATTGTATCAACATTATTACACTCAGGACATATTAGGTGCCATGATTTAGACATATAGGTACAAGATGTACATCCCCAAGAATAATCTAAATTAGCGTTTTCTGCTTTTGTAATCCAATAGTTAGATTTACTAATATTTCCATGCTCTTTTTTTTCTAAGTCAGACATCATTAAATATATATTTTTAGTCCACTCTTTTTCAGGAATAATCTTCAAGGCTTGCCTAGCAATAGTCCATGATCCAATTGAAATAGCTACTTTAGCTAAAGTAATATTATTTATAAAACTATTATTATTTAATTTAGTTAGGCTTTTAGTAATATTTAAAAGCTCTATTTTAGGTTTATCATTATAAATTTCAGTAATAAAATTTGCTATATCTGGGTGAGAGAATTTTTTCCAAGACTTTTTTATATAATTAAAAGCTAATTTATCATCTTTTTTATATAATAGCTTAGCTTTAAGTATTATTGCTGGAGCAAATGAAGGATCAAATTTAAGAGAGATATCAATATTTTTTAAATTTAGATCTTTTTCTTTATTAAACTCAAGTGCTTTAAATAAATATATTCTACTTTTAAGAATTTTAATTTCAGCTGCAGTAATTTTTGTGTATTTCTCTATGTATTTTATATTTTCTATAATATTAGACCAGTTTTTTTCTAATATATTAAATTTTAATTCAGTCATAAAAAACCAACTAGGAGTGTTCTTAGATCGCGGAGCTTTTTCTATAATATTAACAGCTTTTTTAATATCACCTTTATCAAAATAAAAATTTGAAAGACTTTTTATGCCTAAAAGCATTGTCTCTGGATGCTTAAGCATTTTTGTTAGATCTTTAATATATATATTTTCATTATTATTATATTTATTAAGTTCTGTATCCAACAATAATTTTAAAGGACTATTATTTAAATACCTAGCTTCTTTAGATAATTTTTCTGCAAGTTCTATTTCACCCATATTCTTAGCAGATAGAGCTTTGATAATAGTTATATTTGCTTTTTTTGTTCTCTTTTTTTTGTAGTTTATTTGAATAAATTTAGGAATTGAAAATATTTTTTTGAATAACCAATATATAATTACTAAAGTTAAAAATAATAGTAGAGTTATACTTATAATAACTGGAACAGAAGTTTCTATTAGCCATCCTTGCCATTCAATAGCTATTTCGCCTGGATGTTTTTTAATCCATATAGTTATATAGCCTGTAATAGAAA
>JAYGEJ010000169.1:0-1983 GCA_046582425.1 Alphaproteobacteria bacterium | reverse complement strand
TTTATACTTCCCTACTTGCATAAATATCAAAGTTCTAGTAAATAGTAATCTGTTTTTTAAAATTATATATTAAATTATAGTAATTTAGAATATAGGATAATTAATTATGAAAAAAGATATACATCCTGACTATCATGAAATCACAGTGCAAATGACAGACGGCACCGAATTCAAGACTCGTTCTACTTATGGTAAAACAGGAGATAAATTAAAACTAGATATAGACTCTAAATCTCATCCTGCTTGGACAGGCGGTCCTGCTGTAGTTAGAGATGATGTAGGCCAAGTAGCTAAGTTTAATAAAAGATTTGCAGGCTTAAAGATTTAACTTTTATTTAAGAGTTCACTGCAGGCATTATATATATTTATTGGGATAGCTTCTATCTTTTTTTGATCATTTCTATTAACGTATACATGAACAAAATAACCTACTGCACAGGGGTCCTCCTCATTTTTTTTAAAAATACCAATTTCATATCTAATACTCGAATTTCCTAATTTTTTAATATTAATTCCTACATCAACTATTTCTGGGTATTTTATTGATTTATAGTATCTGCACCTTGTTTCTGGTGTAACCCCAATGATGTTAGATTTTAAAGGATCAAATCCAGCATTTTTTATTAAAAAATAGTTTACCACTGTATCGAACATAGAATAATAAATATTATTATTTACATGTCCATATATGTCGTTATCTCCCCAGCGAGTAGAATATTCATGCCACCAAACATAGTCTTTCCTTATTGGATTAATTGGTGGCCATTCATCTAGCATAGTTTTAAACCCTTATTCTGTTTTAAAATAAATTTTTGCAGCTTCTAAAGCTTGATTTTTTTTTAATTTAACACCTTTAACTCTAATAATTTCATTTTCTAAAACAGATATATAATTTGTTAATTCATCTAAAGATAAAGCATCTAGATTATCACCTATATTAAAATCTTTTTTAGGAATATTAATCTCATCTTCATTCATTTTTTCACCTATACAATATATTTACTTCATATTTTATACAATGTTTACTATAAATCTATAATTAAAAAAGGATTTAATATTATGATAATACCAAAAAAAATTGATTGTATAGAAATTATGAAATATGGAGGACCTGATAACCTTATTATTACAGAGAGGGATACTCCTGAAATTTCTAATAATGAATTATTAATAAAAGTTGAGGCCGCAGGTGTTAACAGGCCGGATATCATGCAGAGACAAGGGTTATACCCACCACCCCCTGGCGCAAGTGATATTCCTGGTCTGGAAGTTGCAGGAAAAGTAGTTGCCATAAATTCAAAAGATAGTAAATTTAAAATTGGTGATAAAGTTTGTGCATTAGTTTCTGGAGGAGGATATTCTTCTTATTGTATTGCACCTGTAAAACAGACTCTTCCTATACCTAAAGGATTATCCTATATAGAAGCAGCGGCTATTCCTGAAACCTTCTTTACAGTTTGGGCAAATGTATTTGATAGAGGAAACTTAAAAATAAATGATAAAATCTTAATTCATGGAGGAGCAAGTGGTATAGGCACTACAGCAATACAATTAGCTAAAAGCTTTGGTGCTAAAGTTTATACAACAGTAGGTTCTGATGAAAAATGTAAAATAATGAATAAACTAGGCGCTGAATTAGCTATTAATTATAATAAAGATGATTTTGAAGAAGTAATTAATGAATATACCAATCATGAAGGCATCGATATAATTTTAGATATTATTGGTGCGGATTATTTTAATAAAAACCTAAATATATTAGCAAAAAATGGTAAATTATTAATAATTGCCTTTCAAGGAGGGTTTGAAGACAAATTAAACTTATTACCAATATTAAAAAAATGGTTAACTGTTACTGGGTCCACATTAAGACCTCGCTCTGTTGAGGAAAAAGGCTTAATAGCTGAAAGTCTGTATGAAAAAGTATGGCCATTATTAGAAAAAAAAGTGGTAATGCCTCAAATTTATGGTAGTTACAAGTTA
>JAYGEJ010000084.1:0-10124 GCA_046582425.1 Alphaproteobacteria bacterium | reverse complement strand
GTTATAGATGAATCCTCCGAAGATATAAGAATATTACTTATTCCAAAGAATAGAGATGTTAATCCAGACTTATTAATGTCACGATTATTTAGAATATCAGATTTAGAATTAAAAATTAATTTGAATATGAATGTAATAGATTCAAATAAAAATCCCAGAGTTATGAATATTAAAGAGGTTTTATTATCTTTTATTAACCACAGACAGGATGTCGTAGTCAGATACAGCACTCATAGATTAAAAATTGCGTTAGATAGAAAAGAAGTCTTAGAAGGTTATTTAATCGTTTATGGTAATTTAGATGAAATAATAGAAATAATAAGAGAAGATGATGATCCTAAAGCTACTATCATGAAAAAATGGAAGTTGACAGACATGCAAACTGAGTCAATTTTAAATTTAAGATTGAGGTTTTTAAGAAAGTTAGAAGAAAACTTAATGATAAAAGAGAAAAACGAATTAACACATGAAATAAAAGAATTAAAAGAATTATTAAAAAATGAAGATAAACAGTTAAATAGAATAGATAATGAAATTAAAGAAATATTAGAATATTTTAAAAATAATAAGTCTATTTCGTCAAGACGAACACTTATTCAACCTTTAGCTGAAGAAGAATATCAAGATGCTGAAGAAATTATAGACGAAGAGCCATACATTTTTGTTTTATCAAAAAATAATTGGATACAACTTATTAAAGGACATGATAATTTTAAATCTATTAAATATAAAGACGGTGATGAAGAAAAATTTATTCTACTGGTAAAAAATACAGATAAATTATTATTAGCATCAAATAGTGGAAGAGTTTATACGCTTTCTTTAACGAATATAGATGTTAGCAAAGGCTTTGGTTCTCCATTAAGACTATTTATTGATTTGCCTTCAGAAGGTTATATCCAAGCTGTTAATATATATAATAAAGAACAAAAAGTCTTAATAGCATCTTCAGGGTATAAAGGTTTTATTATTCCAAATATGGAGTCATTATTAGCTTCTACAAAATTAGGTAAAAATGTATTAGAAATGCCTTCTAGTGATAAATTAGTAGTTTTTAATATTGTTAATAATGATGATAATTCTATAGCAGTAATAGGAGAAAATCATAAATTATTGATATTTGATTTAAATGATTTACCACAGCAAAATAAAGGAAAAGGAGTAATTTTACAAAAAACAAAACAAGGCAACTTAACAGATGCTATTACCTTTATCTTTAATGAAGGAATTGTTTGTAAAAGAGAAAATTCTAAAAAAATATTTAAAGATTTAGAATTATGGCTTGGAAAAAGAGCTCAATCTGGTAGGTTAGCTCCTAGAGGTTTTCCAAGGTCTAATCGTTTTAATTAAAAGGCTATGTTATGAAGTTTATTTCAAGCATTAATAAAGTAAATATATATATAGGTGAAACAATTAGTTGGCTTACACTTTTTATGGTTTTAGTTACAGTTTTAGTTGTAGTATTGAGGTATGGTTTTAGTATAGGTTTTATATGGATGCAGGAATCAGTTAGATTCATGTATGCAGGGGTTTTTTTATTATGTGCTGGTTATACTCTTCAGAAAGATAAACATGTAAGAGTTGATGTATTATACTTAAACATGTCTGAACGAAAAAGAGCTTTAGTAGATTTACTTGGTTCACTGTTTTTATTATTACCCGTATGTTGGGTAATATTTTATTACTCCTGGAGTTATGTAATTAATTCATGGGTTCAAATGGAGGGCTCTATAGAAGAGAGAGGTCTTCATCTTGTTTTCATAATGAAGACTTTTATCTGGCTTTTTTCATTTTTAGTAAGCCTACAAAGTGTTGCTACAATTATTAATTCTTTTCATATTATTAAAAATTCTAAAAAAGGATAGAATATATGTTTGAGCAAGAGATTATTATAATTTTAATGTTAGTTTCTCTTTTGGCTGTCTTAATGACAGGTTTTCCAGTAGCTTTTACATTAGCTGGTGTAGCTTTATTTTTTGGAATGGTCGGGTCTACTTTAAACCTATTTGATATGGCTTTTATTCAAGCATTACCTAATAGAATATATGGAATAATGACAAATGATTTATTGATTGCAGTACCATTATTTGTCTTTATGGGAGTTATGCTTGAGCGTTCTAAGATAGCGGAAGAATTATTAGATACTATGGCACATTTATTAGGAAGTATTAAAGGAGGTCTTGGTATATCTGTTACTATAGTTGGGGCATTATTAGCTGCATCTACAGGTATAGTAGGTGCTACAGTTGTTACAATGGGCTTATTATCGTTACCCACAATGCTTAAAAGGGGTTATTCTCCTACTATATCAACAGGAACAATATGCGCAGCAGGAACTTTAGGCCAGATTATTCCTCCGTCTATTGTACTTATATTACTGGGTGATCAAATATCAGCCGCCTATCAGCAAGCACAGCTTGCTAAAGGAAATTTTTCACCTGACTCAGTATCAGTTACAGACTTATTTATGGGAGCATTATTACCGGGATTATGTTTAGTTTTTTTATATATATTATGGCAGGTAATTTACGCAAATATTTATCCAGATAAAATGCCTATAATACCTAAATCTGAAAGAGATGCATTAGAGTTTAAAGAATTACGTAATAGAGTTTTAAAAGTATTATTACCTCCATTATTTTTGATATTTGCAGTTTTAGGTTCTATTTTGATGGGACTAGCAACCCCTACAGAATCTGCAGGAGTTGGAGCAATTGGAGCAATAATTCTTGCCTATTCTAGAAAACAATTAAATTTTAAAATATTAAAAGAGGTTACTACTTCAACTGCTCAGACTACATCTATGGTTTTTACAATACTTATAGGAGCTGCGATGTTTAGCTTAGTATTTAGAGGTTTTGGAGGAGATGATATAGTAGCAGAATTTTTAATGGGTCTTCAAGGAGGCGTTGTTACAGCTATTATAATTACAATGATATTAATGTTTATTTTAGGTTTCTTCCTAGATTTTATAGAAATTATATATGTGGTATTGCCTATAATTGGCCCTGCCATTTTAATGATGGATATAAACCCTTTATGGTTTGCTATAATGATAGCAGTTAACTTACAGACTTCATTTCTTACTCCGCCCTTTGGTTTTGCTTTATTCTATTTGAGAGGAGTAGCTCCGAAAAATGTATTAACTGGAGAAATATATAAGGGAGCTGCGCCATTTGTATTTATACAAATATTAATGTTAGGAATACTTTCACTTTTTCCTGAATTAGCAACATGGCTTCCAACTGTCTTATATAAATAATGATAAAGCATATAATATTTATATTCATGTTATTTAAATCTATTGCCTATGCAGAAGAATCTAAATATGAAGCTAATTATAATCCTTTAAATTGTAAAGGTATTGCATTTGAATTTAATGAGGCCTTTTTAGCTGAGTGGAATTTTAAGCCTACTGGAGGAAGTGGTTCATTGATTACTATAAGATATAATAAAAGTAAAAGAACTGGTAAAATAAGAACTTCTGTCTATGAAAACGGTGATTTATATGGAAGAGGCAAATGGATAGGCAGAACAAGTTCAAGAATATATAATACTTTAGTAGAAATAAATTATGAAAATTCATCAAAGAAATTTGAATTGATATCTCTATTTAATCCAGATAATTTTCATATGAATGGTAAGTGCAAGAATTAGATAGAAGATTTATATGATAGAGAGTAGTTTAAATAATCTAAATCCTGTAATAATATCCATACCGCATAGTGGAACAAAATATAGTAAAAATTTTTTAAATAGTACTCAATTAACTAAAAATGAACTTCAGTTATCAGAAGATAGTTATGTGGATATATTATTATCAAATATTTTGAAAAATAATTTTTCGTTTATTAAGGCGGATTTTCCAAGGTCTTTTGTTGATGTTAATAGGCATCCTTTTGAAATTGATCCATTAATGATTTCATCTAAAATTCCAAGTTTTAATAATTCGAAAACAAATAAGACTATTAGTGGTATTGGAGTAATACCTAGAGTATCTATATATGGAAATGAAATTTATGACCATCTTCTAAATAGAAAGGAAATTATAAGCAGATTATTGCAATGCTATTTTCCTTATCATAAAAAGCTAAAATTTTTAATTAAAAATTTAAGAAATAAACATAATAATATTTTAGTTTTAGATTTCCATTCTATGCCCTCAAGTTCTTTAGTAAATAAAACAGATATTATAATAGGTAATAATTATAATTCTTCATGTATGCCTGCTATTACAAGTTTAATTAAAAATTATTTTAAATCTTATAATTATTCTGTAGAAGAAAATAATCCTTATTCTGGTGGCTATATAACTAAAAGTTTAGGCAATCCTTTAAAAGGAGTAAATGTTATTCAAATTGAAATTAGCAGATCTCTTTATATGAATGAAAAGTCATTACATAAACATAAAAATAATATGAATTTTTTAGCGAATAACATAAAATTTATAGTTAATAAACTATTAAAGGACATTAATAACTTTAGTTAAATTTGCATATCTTGTTAAATTGAGAAAGTAGTAATACACCCCTAAAAAATAAAAATAATAGAAACGAAAACCATAGACCATCATTTCCATATACAGGAATAAATATATATAAGGATATTATAAAAATAATAAAACTAACTATAACTGTATTTCGCATAATTTTGGTTTTATTAGCACCAATAAAAACTCCATCCATATGAAAACTTAAAAAAGATATTAATGGAGATATTATAATCCATATTGTATATTTTTGTATTTCAGAAATAACACTTTCGATCGATGTCATAAGCATTATTATATCATTAATAAATAAATAGAATAATAGAGAATATATTAATGCAAATAAAAAGGATATAATTCCGGAAGCAATTGTAACTTTAATAATTTTATCTTTATTTTTTTTACCATATTCATTTCCTATCAATACTTCTGCAGCTTGAGCAAAACCATCTAAACTGTATGATATAAACATTTGGAGTATTATTAATATTGCATTTGCTGCCAATATGGTATTTCCTAGTCTTGAACCTATAGCTGTAAACATTAATATACTAGTTAGAATTAATGCAGTTCTAATAAATAAATTCATATTTGATTTTATAATAATTATTATATTATTTTTAATTAGTGTTGTTTTGTCAGCAATATTTACATGAGGTAAAAATTTTCTTATAAAGTATAGACCAAGTAAGGTTCCTGAATATTCAGATATTAAAGTACCATAAGCTATACCTTTTAATTGCATATTTAGAAAAAGGCCAAGATATATATCTAATATGATATTTAGAATGTTTATAAACAATACCAATTTTAATAGATTCCAAGGCTTTTTACTTCCTAGTAAAAAACCAAAAATTATAAAATTTATAAAAGTTGCAGGTGCGCCAAAAATCCTAATAGTGATATATGAACTTGCATGGTGATGAATTAGTGAGTCAGAAGTATAGATACTTAATAAGAAGTCTTTTAATAAGAATATTAGAGGTATACATAGTATACTAACTAATATAGCTAAAAAAAAATTACTTTTAATTACACTGTGAATAGCATTTATATTATTTGCACCCCAGGCTTGAGCAATTAATCCAGTTGTGCCCATACGGAAAAAGCTAAAGCAAAAATATAAAAAGGATAAAAATGAGCTACCTATGGCTATAGCTCCAATTTGTTCAATACTTATTCTTCCTATTATAGAAGTATCAATTATACCTAATAAAGGAGTTGAGATATTAGAAATAATCATAGGAATAGCTATACTAATTACTAATTTATAGTTTTTAAAATCTATATAGTCTCTAATATAATGCATTGTATTTATAGATATCCTATATTTAATATACTTTATATATAATTTTAAATTGGTAAAAATAAATGGATAAAAATAGATTAAATTTAATAGTAAAATATTTACTAAATAAACGTTTAAATAAATATTATATTGATAATGATGATTACAATTTAATACCTAATAATCAAGAAGAAGCATATTTTATTCAAAATAAAGTCCATTCTCTTCTTAATTCTAAATCTGATAAAGTAATTGGAAGAAAAATTGGGTGCACTACTAAGGTTATGCAAGAGTATTTAAAAATAGACCATCCTTGTGCAGGAACACTTAGAAAAAGTAATTGTATTAAGTCAGGTTGTACTATAAATACAGATTCATATGTTAAAGTAGGAGTTGAATGTGAAATTGCAGTAAAATTAGCAAAAGATCTACCTTTTAATAAAGATTATTCAAACGATGAAATATATTCTAAAATAGATAGTATATTTCCCGCTATTGAGATAGTTGATGATAGATACAGTAATTGGAAAAATTTTACAGCAAACCATTTAATAGCAGATGATTTTTTTTCTGCGGGCTGTGTATTAGGAGAAAAAAGATTTCAAATTAAACCTAATGATATATATAACTTAAAAGGGTCAATGTATGTTAATAATAAAAACATTGGAAATGGTATTGGAAGTCATATATTAGGTAATCCGATAAATGCACTAAAATGGCTTGCAAGCAGGAGTGATATAATAGGTTCATTTATTCCAAAATATTCAGTTATATTATTAGGTAGTTTAGTTGAAACATATTGGGTATCTAAAGGTGAGAATATTCAAATTAATATTGAAGGTATGGATAGTATTTCTATTAATTTTATTTAGATTGTATAATACATCATGAGAAAATTTTTATATTATTTATTCATATGTTTTATTGGCTTTTCATCGTGTGCAGCTCTTTTTTCATTATCCGTTTTATGGGAAGTTGGTAATGATTTGCCAGATTATAGATATTTGCAATCTTATCAAACAAAAGCGATGAGTAGAGTTTACAGTGATTCAGATAATATTATAGAAGAGTATGCAGAAGAAAAAAGAGTTTTTGTTCCTTATGAAGCTATTCCTGAAAATTTAATAAATGCGTTTATTGTTACGGAAGATAAAAATTTCTTCAAACATGATGGCATTGATTTTAAAGGTATTACTAGAGCGGCTATTACAAATATTAAAAACCTTATATCTAAAAAAAGATTAGTTGGTGCATCTACAATTACTCAACAGGTTGCAAAAAATTTTTTATTAACTAATGAAGTCTCTATAGACAGAAAGATTAAAGAAGCGTTATTAGCGCTTCGAATAGAGAGGACCTTAACTAAAGAAAAAATTTTAGAGCTATATTTAAATGAAATATTTTTAGGTTACAGGTCTTATGGTATAGTAGTTGCTGCTAAAAATTATTTTAATAAATCATTAGATGATTTAAAAATTTCTGAGATAGCTTTTCTTGCTGGATTACCTAAAGGTCCAAACAACTATAATCCTATTAAAAAATATGATGCGGCAATAAATAGAAGAAATTATGTACTTTCGAGGATGCTTGAAGAAGGTATAATTAGTAAATCAGATTTTTATAAAGGGATAAATGAGGATCTGGTAGTAGATAATTATAGTAGTAAAAAACCGTTAAAAGCTCATTATTTTTCTGAAGAAGTTAGAAAAATTGTTATAGATAAATTTAGCAGAAAATCACTTTATAATGAAGGATTATATATTCTTTCTACTTTAGATGAAGATCTACAAAAAATAGCAGAGGATGCTTTACTAGAAGGTCTTTTAGAATATGATAAAAGACAAGGTTGGAGAGGGAGAGTATCTAAAATCGATCAGTTTGATATAAATAATAAATGGTTTCCAGCACTAAAATCTCTTAATTTAGATAATAAAAGTAGTAGTTATTACGGTGTAATTTTAAGTTTTAATAATGATAAAATAAGTATTGGTTTGTTAGATGGAAGTAAAGGTAGCCTTGATATTGAGGAGTCATCATGGGTATTTACAAACAAGAATGAAGAGCAGATTAATAGTACAAATTTCAAGAATGAAATATTGAACATAGGAGATGTTTTACTTTTTCAAAAATCCTCAAAATTCGATTCTAATAATATTTTGTATAAGTTACATCAAATACCTACTGTAAATGGAGGTATAGTTGCTATAGATGCTTTTACTGGAAAAGTTTTTGCTTTAGTTGGAGGATATGATTTCAATAATAGTAAATTTAATAGAGTTACTCAGGCTCAAAGACAAGCTGGCTCAGCATTTAAACCATTTGTTTACTTAGCTGCCTTAGAAAATGGAATGAGTCCATCATCATTAATATTAGATTCACCATTAGTAATTGATCAAGGGCCAGGTTTGACGGAATGGATACCTAAAAACTATACTGGAGAATATTACGGTTTAAGTACTTTAAGAACAGGTCTAGAAAAATCTAGAAATGTTATGACTGTTCGTCTGGCAAATACTATTGGAATAGAAAAAATTGTTGATGTTGCTAAAAGATTTAATATTGGAGAATATCCATCTCAATTAGCAACTGCCCTGGGAGCTGGTGAAACAAACTTACTAAACTTAACTGCTGCTTATGCTAGTTTTGTTAATGGAGGTAAGTTAATTAAGCCTAAATTTATAGAAACTATTCATGATAGATATGGCAATATAATATATTCAAGAGAGAATAGTGAGTGTAACATATGTGCCAATGAATTTGCGGATAGCAATATATTTAAACAATCAGAGAGTCCAGCTATAGTTACTAGTAGTGATAATGCATTTCAAATTGCCTGGATGTTAAATGGAGTTATTAAAAATGGTACTGGTAAATCTTTAAGTAAAATAAATGACTATATAGGTGGTAAAACTGGAACTACGAATGACAATAAAGATGCGTGGTTTATTGGTTTTTCTTCAAACCTGGTTGTAGGAGTATATGTAGGCCATGATATGCCATTATCTCTAGGTGATAAAGAAACAGGAGGAAAAGTCTCTGCACCAATATGGGGAAGTTTTATGAATAAAGCTCTAAAAAAATATCCGTCTTATCCGTTTAAAATTCCAAAAAACATTGAAATGGTTAAAATAGATGCTGTTTCAGGACTATTACCAAGTGAAAGAAGTAAAAGAACAGTTTATGAAGCATTTATAACTGGAACTGCACCTTTAGAAACTGATATATTACCTACTGGAAAAGTAATAGATTTAAAATCATTAGATGATAGAATATATTAATTTATGAAAGTTATTAAAAATGAATGCTGAACTGTTAAATATAAGAAATAATATTGAAGTTTCTCTTAATTCTATTCGGAGGTATCTTTGACCCTGAATATTCTAATGAAAAATTAAAAGAGTTAAATGCTTTAGCCGAAGATCCCGAATTATGGAATGACCAAATAGCCGCTCAGAAACTCATGAAGGAAAGAACATATTTAGAGCAAAAACTCTCTAGTTTTAGTCAATTAGAGTTAGAATTTAAAGATATAATAACAATTATTGAAATTGCTGAACAAGATGAAGATGAAGAACTTCTGTTAGATGCAAAAAATCAACTAATACAATTAAATTTGAATGTAAAAACAAAGGAATTAGAATCACTACTTTCAGAGGAGGCAGACAAGAATGATTGTTTCATTGAGATTAATGCAGGTGCAGGAGGAACTGAAAGTCAGGATTGGGCACAAATGTTGCTAAGAATGTATTCTAGGTGGGCAGATAAAAAAGAATATAAAATAACAATTATGGATGAAAATCAGGGAGAAGAAGCTGGTATTAAGTCAACATGCATAAAAATAAGCGGTATTAATGCATATGGTTGGTTAAAAACTGAATCAGGCGTACATAGGCTTGTAAGAATTTCACCATTTGATTCTCAAAATAGACGGCATACTTCATTTGCCAGTGTATGGGTATATCCAGAAGTTGAGGATAATGTAGAAATTAATATTGAAGATAAAGATATTAGAATTGATACGTATAGAGCATCCGGTGCGGGTGGTCAGCATGTAAATAGGACTGATAGCGCGGTAAGAATAACTCATATTCCCAATAATATTGTTGTTCAATGCCAAAATAATAGGTCACAACACCAAAATAAAGCTGAAGCTTATAAAATGCTAAGAGCTAAACTATATGAATTAGAACTCGAAAAGAAATCTACTGAAAAAGCAAAAACGGAAGATAATAAAACAGAAATTGGTTGGGGACATCAAATAAGATCTTATGTTTTACAACCATATCAACTTGTTAAAGACCTGAGAACAAATAAAGAAAGTTCAAATTTTCAATCTATTTTAGATGG
>JAYGEJ010000044.1:0-11615 GCA_046582425.1 Alphaproteobacteria bacterium | reverse complement strand
TATAATTTTTATTAATATTTCGTCTAATACCTTATAATCAGGTAAACTATCTTGATCTCGTTGATTGAAATCAAGTTCAGCAGATGGCTCTTTATGAATACTATTTAGAGGAATTGCCATACCACGCGGACCTAAGAATAGATCATTATAATTTTCATTTCTCCATTTAGATAAATTATAAACATCAGTTTTGTATGCATCCTTTAAGGCACAGAAACCGCCATTCATATCACCGTATATAGTGGTATAACCAACACTAATTTCACTTTTATTACCTGTAGATATAAGCATTTCTCCAAATTTATTTGAAATTGCCATAAGAATAACCCCTCTTATTCTAGACTGAATATTCTCTTCAGTTGTATCTTTATCTAAACCCATAAAAAGATCTTTTAACTCACCTAAATAAGTTTCATTAATTTTTTCAATATTTATAGTGTTAATTTTAATATTTAGTAACTTTCCGGACTCTTCTGCATCCTTTAAAGAACCGTCAGAAGAATATTTAGATGGCATTCTTATACCTCTCACTTTATTGCTTCCTAATGCATCTACTGCAATAGCAACTGCTAAAGCTGAATCTATACCACCAGATAAACCTAATAGAACTCCTTTAAATTTATTTTTATTAACATAATCTCTTAAACCTAAAACCATAGCATTATATTTAGACTCTAAACCAACAGATATTTGATTAATAACTGAAGGACATAAATTAAATAAATAATTGTTATTACTAATTATTTCTATAGTATTTATTTCTTCCTTCCAAGCTCTGCTTTGAAGGCACAATTTTGAACTAGCATCCAATGCAAATGAACCTCCATCAAAAACTAACTCATCTTGCCCTCCAATTTGATTTACATAAACTAATGGCAAATTTGTTTCTACTACTCGGGAAACTGCAACTGATAATCTTTCATCTTCTTTATTTTGATCAAAGGGTGAACCATTTATAACTATTAATATTTGTGCGCCAGATTCTTGAAGACTTTCTGCAACGTCAGGGTACCACATATCCTCACATATCATTAAGCCAATTCGAATACCTTTAAAAAGTATTGGTCCTGGCATTCTATCTCTATTAAAAACTCTTTCTTCATCGAAAACTCCATAATTAGGTAAATGGAATTTATCAATAATAGAAATTTTACCATCAGAAATTAAAGCAGCAGAATTCATTAATTTTTTATCATGAAATCTGGGATAACCAACTATCATAGCAGGACCAGTATCATTTGATATTTCTATTAATTTATCAACAACCTTTTCAGCTGATTGAATAAATGTTTTTCTTAAAACTAAATCTTCAGGGGGATAACCAGTAATTGATAATTCTGAAAAAACACATAAGTTACCTCCCTTTTTTTTAACTTCCTCACGTGCTGATATTATTTTATCAAAGTTATTTTTTAAATTACCTACATGAAAGTTTAACTGACATAGGGATATTTTTACTTTATTTTTCAAGAAATAACTCCGTTAGTAATTATTATATTTTATTGGGTAGTAAAAATTCTCTTCCAATTTTAACTCTAGAAATTCCATTATACTCTATTATATCTGCTGTGGCATAAGTTTCTGACCAACTATCAGGTATATAAGAGCCAGTTCCTATCATGTCAACAGGTGCCCCAACGCTAGCTATTAATTTACACTTCTCAGGACTAAAACCGCTAGAAGCAATGATCTTTACTTTATTCCAACCATTACTATCTAAAGCTAGTCTTAAATGCCATAATGCAGCTGCGCTTACACCTGTACCTACTAACCATTTAAGCTCCTGTTCAGTTCTAAAAGTTCTTATTGCATGAGGAGCGTTTTTATCTAATAATTCATACGATTTTGCAGTATCTAAACCTTCCACAAACCTTCCACCATGAGTGTCAATTCTTACTGATAGTAGGCCTTTTTTTGCCATATCTTCAAGTTCATTACACACTTCTAAGGTGTCTGAAATTTCCTTACCAAAATAGTCAATTAGGACCGTTATTGGCTCGCCTGGATAAGTTTCCTTAAACATATTTGCAGCATTAAGTGTTGATCCAGCATAACCAACTAAAGCATGAGGCATAGTTCCGACTCCATTTTTTTTTCCAAAAAAATGAGCTGTGATATCATTAGCACTTCCAATAAAACCTACAGCTCCTTGCTCATTTTGGGCTTTCTTAGATCCTACAGATGCTCCATAAGCCATTAACTCTTGCATTTCAGCTCCTGCGCAATGCCGAGCATCCATTGCAATAAATCCAACTTTAGGTAAGTCACTTGCCATTCCAAATGTATTATATGCTGCGACACAAGCACCACCTAATTTCTGGAGATATATTGTTTCTAAATCTGCTAAAATACTTAATTTACCTGATATATACATAAGACATTCTCCTGCACCAACCCAAGCACCTTCTTCAAAACATTCATTAATTTTTATTTTATAGCCTCTTGAGACTACAACAGAGCTAATCCAATCAATAGCTAGTTTAGGACAATAAATAACTGGTCTACGCATAAACACCGCATAAGTAACTTCAATATCGCCATGTTTTTTAACTATTTCTTTAGTTAATTTAAAATAATGATCAGTTCTTAATTCTATATCATTTTCATAGTCAGACAATAGTTTTCCATTCTTTAAAGTTTATGTTTATTTAATTTTATAAAAACTATACTTTTAATACTTTAGTGTTAATAGTTAATTTTACCATAAACATCCAGAGTTTATCTATGAAAAATTATATAATAATTATTTTTTTAATTTTACAATTATTTACAAAATCTTCCTTTAGTGAAATTTTAGGTACGATTAATGAAAGAGTAGATGAGCAATTAATATCAGAATTTTTTGAAAATTATACTAATGTCAAAAATAATGAAAATGATAATAGAATTATTGAGGTATTTAAGAATAATAAACTTGAAGGATATATATTTTCTAGTTGGGATATGGTTAAATCTCTTGGTTATGATAGATCTCCATATGAGATAATTATTGGTTTAAATTACTCCGGTACAATTGCAGGTGCAAAACTTACATATCATAATGAACCTCTCTTTGAACATGATATAAGTGAATCAGAACTTCTAGAATATGTCCAAAGAACCAAAGATATAAATATTGCTAATGGAATGTCTAGAGCATCTAGAGATAAACCCATAAGACCTGATACAGTTCATAGAGGAACAATATCATCTAACTTAATGCATGAAGCTATTTTTAAATCCGCAAGAAATGCATCATTATCAGTTGGATTATTTGAATCTAGTTTTTCTAATAGATTAAATTATTTAAAAGAAATTGAAATGTCATGGGAAGTATTAGTTAAAAATAAATATGTTGTTTATAAAAATGATTATTTTTTTGCTGGATATGATAATTCAGAATTAGCCCTAACTTTATTAAGTCCTAGAGCAATAGGTTATAATATCTTAAAGAGGAGAAGTCATGATAAATTAATGGCTAGTCTTAATGCTAAAGATAATGCAATTTTAATTGCAGGTAATGGATACTCCTTCAAAGGAGATAAATGGAGAAGCTCAAAATTATTTGATAGGATAAGACTAATACAAGAAGATAATATAATAATTTTTAAAGAATCAGATCATACAAGAGTATCCAAAATACAAGCAAAAAATGCTCCTAAATTTAAAGAAATATCTATATTCAAGATAAGCCCTAAGTATAATTTTGACCCTACCAAGCCATGGTATTTAGAAATTATTGACACAGAAAATATAGAGAATAATTCAAATAATATGTTAATACCATATCTTATAAATGATGAATTAGTTATTAAAAAAAGTAAGCCTATTCCTATGTGGTTAAACGTTTGGTTGGACTCAAAATTTAGAATTCTAATTTTAACAACTGCTCTATTAATTTTAACTTTAATAACTATATTCCAAGAAAAAATTAGCAAATATAGACTTACATATAAATATATTAGAATATCCTATTTATCATTTACATTAATATGGATTGGTTGGTATACAGGAGCACAATTATCAATTTTTAATATTTTATCTCTAATAAGAATTCCAATAACTGGAGCAGATCTTAACTTTTTCTTAATAGATCCCTTAATTTTTATTATTCTAGTTTTTACAATTATAACCACTTTAGTTTTAGGGAGAGGTTTATTCTGCGGATGGCTATGTCCATTTGGTGCATTACAAGAAATAATAAGTTTTATTGCAAAATCTTTAGGTATAAAGAAAAAAGAACTACCTGAAAAATATTATAATAAACTATGGACTATAAAATATTTTATATTAGTGGGTATTGTAGGAACTTCATTCATTTCAATGGAAACTGCTTCTACTATTGCTGAAATAGAACCTTTTAAAACTGCAATAATGAGACATTTCAACAGAGGTTTACCATATGTAAGTTATGCATTAGTATTATTAATTGTCAGCATTTTTATGGAGAGAGGTTTCTGTAGATTTATATGTCCATTAGGTGGAAGTTTAGCTGTACTAGGTAAAATAAGAATTACCGATAATTTAAAAAGAAGAAAAGAATGTGGTAGTCCATGTAATTTATGTGCAACATCTTGCCCGGTAAAAGCTATTCCTTCAAAGGGAGAAAATAAAGGTAAAATTATTATGAGTGAATGTTTTCGATGCTTAGATTGCCAGTTAGAATATAGTGATAATAAACGATGTCCACCATTGGTACAATTAACTAAAATTAAAGTTATCTAAAATGTTAAAAATCTTATCAAGAAGAAGCACCCTAAAAATTTTAGCTAGCGCTATAACCATGACCCCTTTTTATACTTCGGCTAATAAAAGTCTACATAGCTATACTTGGCAAAGTTCAGCTTTAGGCAACCAAGTAGATATGCAAATATTTACAAAAAATAGAATTCATTTAGAGAAGATATTTACATTAATTAATTCGGAAATTAATAGGTTTAATAAAATATTCTACCTACAAGATGCTTCTAGTAAAATAAACTTATTGAATAAACATAAAGTTTTAATTAAACCAGATATAGAATTGATAGATGCAATAAATCTATCTGAAAAACTTTATAAAATAAGTAATGGATCATTTGATATTACTATTCAACCTTTATGGAATAGCTTCTCTTCTGGAAAAAAAGTCAATACGGATGGTATTGGTTTTAATAATATCGATATAACTTCAAAAAAAATAATCCTTATAAATAAGAATACAGAAATAACTATGAATTCTATGGCTCAAGGAATACTTACTGATAGAATACATGAAATTTTATTAAATTCAGGCATAAAAAATCACCTTATAAATTTTGGCGAAGGAAGAACATCAGGTATTAATCCATTTATAAAAAAATGGCAATTATATTTAGATAAAAAATATATAGATATTACAAATAAAGCTTTTTCTGTAAGTGAGTCAAAAAGCACTGTTTTACCAAATAATAAAAGTCACTTATTTAATGCGAAAATTTGTGATTCAGCATTAAATATTCCTGATAAAACAACTGTAATTGCCAGAAATGCTACCCTTGCAGATGGATTATCTACTACCTATGCTGTTTCAGATGAACTTACTAGAAAAAATTTAATAAAAGCATTTCCCAAAGAAAAATTTATTATTACTTAATACTTATTTTCTGTACTTACTTAGTTCCTCAGAAAGTCTAAAAGCTAATTCTAAACCTTGATTAGCATTTAATCTTGGATCACAATGAGTATGGTATCTATCACCTAAATTTTCTTCTTTAATTTCCTGAGAGCCACCAACACATTCAGTTACATCCTGTCCTGTCATTTCTAAATGAATACCTCCTGCATAAGTCCCTTCTGACCTATGAATTTGAAAAAACTGCTCTACTTCGCTCATAATATTTTCAAATGCTCTAGTTTTATATCCTGTTTGTGCTTTAAAAGTATTACCATGCATCGGATCACATGACCAAACTACCTTTTTGCCCTCTTGATCAACTTTCTTCACTAAAGTAGGTAAAACATTTCCAATATTATCTTTTCCCATTCTAGATATTAACGTTAATTTTCCAGCTTCATTTTCTGGATTAAGTTTATCTATTAAATTTAATAAGTCATCATTAGTCATAGTAGGTCCTACCTTCACTCCAATAGGATTACCTATTCCTCTCATAAACTCAATATGAGCTTCATCTAATCCTCTAGTTCTCTCTCCTATCCACAGCATATGAGCAGAACAGTCGTAATATTTCTCAGAAATACTATCTATTCGAGTCAAACTTTGTTCATAGCCCAATAATAACGCTTCATGTGATGTAAAAAAATCTACTTTTGATACTAGACCAGCAGTATTTTTATTAATACCACATGCCTTCATAAAACTTAGACATTCTCCTATTCTATCGGCAATTACCCTATATTTATTATCTTGGCTACTACCTTCTAAAAATTCTAAATTCCATCTATGTACTTCATGTAAATCAGCATAACCTCCAGTTGCAAAAGCTCTTAATAAATTTAATGCAGAAGCAGCTTGACTATAAGCCTTGATCATTCTTTCTGGATCTGGCTCTCTAACAGAAGCTTCAAACTCTATACCGTTTACTATATCACCCAAATAAGAAGAAAGCTTTACATTGTCTCTAATTTCAAAAGGATCAGACCTAGGCTTTGCAAATTGTCCAGCTAGTCTTCCTACTTTAACTATAGGCAAAGATGCCCCATATGTTAGTACAGCGGCCATTTGTAAAATTACGCGAAATGAATCTCTTAAATTATCTGCATTAAACTCAGCAAATGACTCTGCACAATCACCACCTTGTAATAAAAAAGCTTTGCCCTCTGATACATCTGCTAATTTAGATTTCAATGTTCTCGCTTCACCAGCAAAAACTAGAGGTGGAAGAGATTTAAGCTTTTCTTCAACATCTTTTAGTTTATTTAAATCTGAATAAACAGGCTGATGCTTTATAGGAAAACCTCTCCAAGAATCTATAGACCATTTAGAATTCATAATTTATTACCTTAAATAATAATATTGAGCATTATGATTACTGTTTGTGTAAATTATTTACAAGTTTTAATTATATTAAAATTTATTTTAAGGTCACTAATTCTTCTGCAGCAGTAGGGTGTATACCCATTGTATTATCAAAATCATCCTTTGTAGCACCGGCTTTAATAGCAACAGCGCATATTTGAATAATCTCAGGCATGTCATCACCAATACCATGAATACCAACAACTTTATTATCTTTATTAGTAACAATCATTTTAATAAATATTTTTGTATTTCTACCACCCAAAGTCTGTTTCATTGGCTTAAAAGAAGTTTTGAAAATAGATATACCTCCATTATCGACATATAATTTTTGAGCTTCTACTTCATTAAGTCCCACTACTCCTATTGCAGGCTGTGTGAAAACTGCAGACGCTACGTTACTATAGTCACATTTTTTATTAGTGGTTCCAAAACGATTATCAGCAAAAATTTGACCTTCTGCTATTGCTACAGGAGTAAGGTTTATTCTGTTAGTAACATCCCCAATAGCAAAAATATTCTTAATATTAGTCTCATTATTATCATCTACAATAATTTCACCTAAACTACCAATTTTTATACCTACGTTTTTCAAACCTAAATCGTTTGTAGCTGGAACTCTTCCGGTTGCATACATAACTTCATCAGTAATAACTTCTTCACCACTACTTAATTTTGTTAATAATCCATCTGAAGTTTTAGAAACAGAAGAAATTTCAGTTTCCGTAAGTAATTTAATCTTAGAATTTTTTAATTCTTCAGTAATTAATTTAGAAATATCACTGTCAAAACCTCTTAATATATTTTTACCCCTATATACTAATGTCACATTTGAACCAAAAGAAGCAAATATTCCAGCAAATTCTAATGCAATATATCCACCTCCATTTATAACAATACTAGCCGGAAACTTTTTTAGATCCAAAGCTGCATCTGAATTTATGCAAAGTTCTTTACCTTTAATATCGGGCATAAAAGGCTTGCCACCTACAGCAATAAGTATGGAGTTTGTAGATAATACTTCTCCATTAACTTCAATTTCAGTATTACTAATGATTCTTGCAAAACCGTTAATAATATTGACCTTAGATAATAAATTCAAATATATTTTATTTAATCTATCTAACTCTTTATTCTTATTAGAAATTAGTTTTGACCAATCATGAATAAATGAAGAAATTTGCCAACCAAAACCCTCTGAATCTTCAATTTCTTTAGCAAAATGAGATCCATATACTAATAATTTTTTTGGGACACACCCTCTTAAAACACACGTCCCGCCTACTCTAACACTCTCTACTATAGCAACTTTTGCTCCATAATTTGCTGCTATCCTAGCTGCTCTAACTCCACCAGAGCCTGCTCCTATAACAATTAAATCATAATGATTATTATTGGCTGTTTGGTTGTTCAAAATGTTCTCCCTATAAATATAATAAAATTATATATATTTATTTACAATTTATAGCTAGATTATTTTTATTATGAGAAATATTTTAATTATAATTATTTTTTTTTTAGGCTTACCTTACTTAGCATATTCTAAAAATTTTGAAAAGTGTTCTAGTGATAACAATTCATACGAAATTGATAAATGTCTAAAAAACTTAAAGAGTAAGTTAATGAATGAAAATATTAGCATCAAAATATATTCGATAAATAAAGAACTTTATAAAAATAGAAATATTTTTTTAAGTATGTGTGGCTATAATATTAATAAATATAAATATACTGATAGAAATGGTGAGCTAAATATTAATTTTAAATCTAAATTTCTAACAAAATGTGAAGCTATAATAAATGTAGATATAATAAGTGAATATGGCCTTTGTAAAGACGGTCAATATGCTCATGCTAAATGGGATTCACTAAAATTAAATGACTCTATTTATTTTTCATGTAATATATTAAAATAATTATTAATACTATTATTCAAATTATTTTGTAAATTACTAATACTATAAAATTTATGAATATGTTTAGCAGATACATTACACATATTTATATATAAATCTGAGTTAGTTATTAGATTAATTATGGCCTCAGTTATTTCTATAGGATTATTTATAGAAACTAAAATTCCATTTTTTTTATTAATATCTATTATTTCAATCGGACCATCACATTTCGTAGAAATAACAGGTTTGCCATATGACATAGCTTCTATAACTGTTAAACCAAAAGGTTCGAAATGAGATGGCTGACAAAATATATCAATATTATTGAAAAAATCTTGTTTATTTTTAATCCATCCAGGAAATTCTAGTTCTGGTAAATCAAGAGCATATTTTTTTAAGTCTTTATATAAAACACCATCACCTGCTAAAATTGCTTTAAAACTAAAACCTTTTTTCTTTAATACTTTTAATGCATCAATATAATCATAAAACCCTTTCTTTTCTACCATTCTTCCCAAGGCCCCAATTACAATATTTTTTTTGTTGATATTTTTAGGTTTTATATATGGCATCTCGACTAAAACATTAGGGCAATAAATGCATTTTTTTCTATCAATACCAAAATTAATCAACTCTGAAATTATTTTTTTATTAACTGCATATATTAGATCAGCCTTATTATAAAATTTTAATTGAGAAAATTTTGCTGTGTGATTAACGGCAAATACAGGCTTTTTAAAATTATTCTTAATTAGTGAAATTAATTTTGCATTATGAACAAAACAAGCATCTGCATTATTTATAATTTTATTTATCCATTTACATAAACCTAATTTTAATAAAATTTTATCAAAAGCATTAAATGTTTGGATACTTATAACGTTCTTATATTGGACATCTAACTTTACATAATTATCAATAGAATTAATAGCATCAGAGAATTTTGGTAATATTATTGATAAGCTATAGCCTTCTCGAACTAAAGCTAAAGAATGTATACCTATCATATTAGATATGCCTCCAGCTTTAGTATCAAAAGAAATTAAAACTAAATGTTTATTTTTCATAAAGATCTTTTAATCATCTATTCCTGCAATTAACATATACTTAGTTTCTAAATATTCATCTATACCTTCAGCGGCTCCTTCTCTTCCTATACCTGATTCTTTTATACCTCCGAATGGTGCTGCTTCAGTAGAAATTACTCCAGCATTAATACCTACCATTCCATACTCCAATGCCTCTGCAACCCTATAAATTCTTCCTATATCTCTACTATAGAAATAACCGGCTAAGCCATAATTGGTGTCATTTGCCATTGTAATAACTTCTTCTTCTGAAGAAAACTTAATCAATGGAGCTACAGGGCCAAATGTTTCCTCATAGAATATCTTCATATCATTTGTAACACCGGTCATTACCGTAGGTTTATAAAACTGCTTACCGGCATTATCTAAAGCGCCACCAGTAATTACCTTAGCACCTTTATTTACAGCATCTTCTACATGACTTTGGACTTTTTCTACTGCAGACATTGTAATAAGTGGTCCTATTTGAGCACCATCTTCTCTACCGTCAGAAACTTTAAGAGCAGCTGATTTCTTAGAAAACTTTTCTGCAAATTCATCATATATATTTTCATGAACAAATATTCTATTTGCAGAAACACAAACCTGTCCACTATTTCTATATTTATTGGCCATTGCTCCTTCTACAGCCTCATCTAAATCAGCATCTTCAAATATAATTAAAGGCGCATGACCTCCTAATTCCATAGAAACTTTTTTAATTGTTGAAGCCGCTTTTGCTATTAGAGCTCGACCTACATTAGTTGAGCCTGTAAAAGAAATTTTACGTACATGATTGTTAGTACATAATTCATCACCTACCTCTGAAACATTCTCTTCAGAAACAGATATAAGGTTAATTACACCTTTAGGAACTCCTGCACGATGTGCTAATTCCACTAGTGCAGTAGCAGAAAATGGAGTAGAACCAGCCGGCTTAATCACGACTGGACAGCCAGCTGCTAAAGCAGGTGCGATTTTTCTTGTAATCATAGCTGCAGGAAAATTCCAAGGAGTTATAATTCCACATACACCAATTGGTTGTTTAATAGACATCATTCTTCTATCTGCCATAGTAGAAGGAATTGTCTTTCCATAAGTTCTTTTTGCTTCTTCCGAGAACCAATCGGTAAACCAAGACGCGTATATAATTTCTCCTCTAGAATCTGCAATGGGTTTTCCATTTTCTAAAGTCATAATAAGGGCTAAATCATCTATATTTTCTAAAATTAATTCATGCCATTTTCTAATAATAATTGACCTATCTTTTCCAGTAAGCTTCTTCCAAGCACTCCAAGAATTATTAGCTGCCTCTATAGCTTTAATTGTATCAGATTTGGAACAATTTGGCATAGAGCCAACTACAGTAAGGTCTGAAGGATTAAAAACTTCAAAAGTACTTCCATTGTCAGAATTGACCCATTCACCATCTATAAAACATTTTTGCTTAAATAAATTTTGATCTTTTAATTGAAATGTTAAGCCACCAGCATCTATATCCATTTAGTCCTCCTTTAAAAAAATAATTAAGTTTAATTATATTAATCAATATATATATGTATGGATATATATATTTAAAAAAAATTAGATTATAAAATCAACTTATTAGAATTAGTTTTTAACCATTGTTTTTGTAACTTATAATTAGCCATATATTTTTCAACAGTATTCCAA
>JAYGEJ010000037.1:0-2412 GCA_046582425.1 Alphaproteobacteria bacterium | reverse complement strand
TACAGTGATAACTGCCTCTGTTACCTCATGCCCTAAATGAGCCTCAGCCGTTTCCTTCATTTTTTGTAAAACATAAGCACTTACTTGACTTGGGGCATAGTCTTTGCCAGCTGCGTTAACCCAGGCATCGCCTCCATCTGATTTAACAATTTTAAAAGGAACCATATCCTTATCTTTAGTAACTTTTTCATCTGAGAAAGGTCTTCCTATTAACCTTTTAATTGCAAATAAAGTATTTTCTGGGTTTGTTACCGCTTGTCTTTTAGCAGCTTGTCCTACTAAAGTTTCACCATTCTCAGTAAAGGCCACTATTGAAGGGGTTGTTCTAGCTCCTTCTGCATTTTCTATAACTTTAGCATTTCCACCCTCCATAACAGCTACACAGCTATTAGTAGTTCCTAAATCAATTCCAATTACTTTACCCATTATATTTTTCTCTCTTTGATATTTAATAAAATTTGTTTGCAGCAAATATATGGGGATTAAAAACTAAAACACAAGTGCCTAATATAAAAAAATTACTCTAGCTTTAAATTTTTAATGTTTTCACTTAAAACGTTAGCTAGACCAAATAAAAACTTGTCATCAATATCTGGAAAAACATATGTAAAATGTAGACGCGTTAAAACATCTTCTTTAAGCGCGAAAATATGCCAAAAGAAATTATTTAAAGTTACACCAGCTTCTTTATCCTCCTCAACTTTATTGCAAGAAATCAAATACGTATCTTTTCCTGTTGAAAGCAAGGAAATATTATTAATTTTTTCATCTTCTCCGATAGATGAAGCTATATGCTGCATGTATTCAGATGTTATTTTAGTTTCTTTTGGAATACTTAATTCATCACAGTTCAAAAAGAGCATTGCGTCTTCATAGCCAGTAACTCTACTTACAAAAGATTTCTCTTCCTTATTAATATCAGAAGGCCAAGATGTTGGCATTAAGATACTTAAGCCATTCCATGGTGAAATTATATCTTGTTTTAATCTAGATATTCTTGCAGAAACTTTTGCTTCCAAATCTAGTTCCGTCTCTTCGGAAATAAAGCTGCATTGTTCTAATTTTTTTTCTATGTTTAATAATATTTTATTTACCGCTTCATCTGAAGAAGGATTGGACATCCATGACAAAGCTAAAGTTACAAGTCTTATAGTTCTTGATCCAACTATTGTTGCCTTTCTCCATACCTTAACTTTCTCCCCAGATTCTAAGTTTGCCTGATATTCAATTCCATATATAGAATCTGAAATAACTTTTATATCTAGATCAGGGTGAGATTCGAGTAAAATAGGATCAAATAAATGATCCTTAAGTTTATTATCTTTATTATATTTTGGGTCATCTAAACTAATAATTTTAACATTTAAAACTGGGTACTTTCCTGTGTTGAAACGCACATCTGCTTTTGAACTATCTTCATCAAAGTAGGTAACTTCCCATGAAGAGTCTAAAGGCATTTCAAAAGAACCATCTGCTAATTTTAAAATATCCATTATAACTCCATAAATCTATACTGCTTATGATTCTTTTTTACTTACGCCAACCATGGCAGGTCTTAATAATCTTTCATAAATTTTATACCCACATTGTAATACTTCGCATACACATCCAGGTTCAAATTCCTTTGTTGGCACTTCTAACATTGCCTGATGAATATTATGATCAAAAGAATCTCCTTTAGTTGGCTGAATAGTCTCTATTCCATTTTGCTTTAAAACCGCAGAGATTTCTTTAACTGTTAATTCAACCCCTTCATGCAAAGAAATATAATTCTTTTCAATTTCTTTTTTATTTTTTAGTTCTTTAGGAGAAGCTTGTAATGCTCTATCAAAATTGTCTAAAACAGAAAATAGTCCTCGCGCTAAGTTAGAAGCTCCATACCTAGCATTTTCTTGTTTCTCTTTTTCCATTCTTCTTCTCATATTTTCAGCATCAGCTAATGCTCTTAATTTAGAATCATTCTCTTCTGCTAATTCTTCCTTAAGCGCTTCTATTTCTTCTGAAATTTTATTTTTATTTTCGTTAAGAGAGATGTCTTCTTTTGAGTCTATTTCTTCAGCATCTTCTTTTAATACAGTTTTATTATTTTTAGTCTTTTTTGTCATAAGAGCTCCTATTAATATTTAAAGTAAATATTGTGATTCAATACTATATATACAAGTAATTATTTAAATAACTTTGAAATTGCCTTAGCAGTAAAGTCCACCATAGGAATAATTCTTCCATAATTTACTCTGATAGGCCCTATTACACCAATTGCCCCTAAAGTTTTGGCCTTACTCTTGTTATCCTTAGCCATAAATGGAGCCAAAATCATAGAACAACCAGAATAATCAAACAATTTATTATCCGCCCCAATGAAAACATGAACACCTGTTCCAGATAAAGAGTTTTTTAATAATTCTGTTAATG
>JAYGEJ010000176.1:0-9890 GCA_046582425.1 Alphaproteobacteria bacterium | reverse complement strand
CAATTCCATTTTTTTGTACTGTACCTGGTGGTATGACAGCCTCTGAAAAAGCTGCATGGATAATTTATGGAGGTGGCCAACAATTATGGGATGAATTATATGCGGAATTCGGGGTAAAGAGTTTCTTATGTGGTAATACTGGAGTCCAAATGGGTGGTTGGTTTCAAAAAGAAATAAATTCTCTTGAAGATTTCCAAGGAATAAAAATGCGTATGCCTGGATTAGGTGCAGAAGTAGTTAATAGAATGGGAGGTACCGCAGTAAATATGCCAGCAGGAGAAATAATGCCTGCTCTTCAGTCTGGAGTAATAGACGCAGCTGAATGGGTTGGCCCTTGGAATGATTTAGCCTTAGGGTTTTATAAAGTGGCTAATTATTATTATGGTCCAGGTTTTCATGAAGGTGGAACTGGTAATGAATTAATAATGAATAAGAAAAGTTATGATACTTTACCTTTAGATTTAAAGGCTATAGTTAAGCATGCATGTCTCGCGGGAGCGTTAGAGTCACCAGTAGAATACTTTGCAAGAAGCGCATTATCTCTTGATATATTAATTAAAAAACATAATGTTGATGTCAGACCTTTTCCTAAAGATGTCATAAATAAAATGTTTGCTATATCTAAAGATGTGGTTGAAGAAACGGCTTCTCTTGGAGAATTACATGCTAGAATTTATAAAAGCTGGAGTGATTTTTTATATCAATCAATGAGATATCAGAAATATAGTGATTATGGCTATATGCGTGATAGATCAGAAGCTTATGGTATTTAATATGAACAGAAGAAAATTATTAAAAACTGCAGCTGTAGGAACTATTTTAGCCACTGCTGCAGCTTGTGGCAAAGAATCTGATAATAACAAGGTATCTTCTGTAAGAACAGGAAAAATAGAATGGAAAATGGTAACTACTTGGCCTAAAAATTTTCCTGGGCTTGGAACAGGTGCTCAACGAATAGCCGATAGTATTACGAATATGTCTGAGGGACAGTTAACTGTCAAACTTTATGCTGCAGGTGAATTAGTGCCTGCATTCGAAAGTTTTGATGCCGTTAGACAAGAGACAGCACAAATGAGCCATGGCGCAAGTTATTATTGGATTAACAAAAATAAATCAACTCCATTTTTTGCTGCTGTTCCCGGTGGATTAACAGCTCAAGAACATAATGCTTGGATACATTATGGCGGCGGTCAAGAGTTATGGGATGAGTTATATGCAGAATTTAATGTTAAAGGTTTTTTAGGAGGAAACTCTGGTGTACAAATGGGTGGTTGGTTTAAAAATAAAATTAATACTTTAAATGATTTTAAGGGATTAAAAATGAGAATGCCAGGACTAGGTGCCGAAGTTATAAATAGAATGGGAGCAACTGCTGTAGCACTGCCAGGAGGAGAAATTATGCCTGCTCTAGAATCTGGAGCAATTGATGCTACAGAATGGGTAGGACCATGGAATGACCTAGCTTTTGGTTTTTATAAAGTAGCAAATAATTACTATGGTCCTGGATTTCATGAGCCAGGAACTCATACTGAATGTATAGTTAATAAAAATGCTTATGACAAACTTCCTAAAAACTTACAAAATATTGTTGAGCACGCCTGCGTCTCAGAAAATAATAAAATGTTATCTGAATTTACTTATGCAAACAATGTTGCTCAAAAAAAGCTTATTGATTTAGGAGTGAATATAAATAATTTTCCTGCAGATGTTTATAAAGAGATGTTTAATATCAGCAATGAAGTTGTTGCAGAAACTGCTAATGCAGGAGAAATAAATAAAAGGATTTATAATTCCTGGTCTAAATTCAAAAAAGAAGCTAGAGATAGAGCACCATATGCTGAGCAAGGATATATGGCAAGAAGAGGGTAAAATTATTTAGAAAATGTATCTGTAGGTCTGCCTTTAAGAGTACGACAAAAAGGCAATAATATTATAGGTATGAAACCAAACCACATTATAAAAAAAGTAATGTTATTAATTGCCATTATAAAACCCTCTCTTAAGCCTAACATCTCAATCGCCATAATAGACTTATATTCAGGGTCTAATATGGATAGCATTGGAAGACTGTTAAATAAACTATCCATTTTATTTTTAAAGCCACTTATTATTTGAGGCCCACTTAGAATAGAATTAGTAATTCCTCCATAATACATTACCCTCAATTTTTCTAAAAAAATATTCGCTATAGAGATTGAAACTGCTCCGCCTAACCTTAAAATTAAATTAAACATTGAAGCTGCATTTTGAATACCATCTTTCTTCACAAATAACATTGCTATATATTGGTTTCCAATCCAAAGTAGTTGAGAGCCTATTCCTCTATATACTTGAGGCCAAAAGAGTTCATCAAAGCCGAATTCAGATGTAATATTTACCATTAACCAAGTACCATATATAATAAATAAGCAGCCTATAAAAATTAAAAATCTTGCGCCTAAAATGTTTATTAGTACTCCGACAAATGGTCCTGTAGCCATCCAAGCCAAACCCATGACTGATACCATAGACCCAATTTCCCATGGCCCTATTCCTCTTACTTCTCCCAAAAACACTGGTAATAAAAATATTGGAGCATAAATAGAAACTCCAAAAACAATAACATTAACACAGCCAATCGTAAAATTCCTATCTAAAAATATTTTTAAGTCTATTATTGGAAATTTAGCAGTAAACTCTCTTATAAGAAAAAGAATTATACACGTTACAGATAATATAGACGCAACTCTTATTTCTTGTGATTTTAACCAATCTAATCTTGTTCCTTCTTGTAATGTTACTAATAATAATAACAGACCTATAGCCAATAAAGTTATCCCATAATAATCAATTTGCTTTGCTAACTCTGGCTCTCTATCATTTAAATCAATAAAAAAATATGCTAGTATTAAAATTATAATTCCTATTGGTAAATTGTATAAGAACATCCATTGCCAACTAATCATTTCGGTTAAAAAACCACCTATTGCAGGCCCAAAAGCTATTGATGAAACACCTACGGTCGCTGTTAAAGATAAGGCAAATGGTAATTGCTTAGGCGTAAATAAAATATATATACATGAAAACATAAGAGGCATCAGCGCACCACCAAAAAAACCTTGCATAATTCTAAAAGCAACTACAATGTAAAAATTACTAGTTGCAGCAGCCCCTATGCATGCAATCAAAAAACCACTTAAAGCTATTAAAAATAATAATCTAATAGAAAGTAATCGTGATAGCCATCCTGCAAATGGAATGATTACTACCTCCGCCATTAAATATGCTGACATTACATACGAAACTTTATCTAATCCAATATTAAGAGCACCTTGAAGGTTTTTAATTGAAGATCCTACTACTTGCATACTTATGACATTTAAAACAAAACCAAATAGTATAATTAGGAACATGCCTAAATTTTTATAGTTCATATCTGCCAAAATAAAAGATCCAATGAAATTAATAGACTTTAAATAATTCAATACTATTTAGCATTTTATTATTATAAAGAAATATAATATTATAATCTTATAACTTATAAATAACTACAATTGTTAATTTTTGACTGCAAATATGCATTTTAAGAGGGGCTGTTATGGATGACAATAATATAGAAGTTTGGGGCTTTAAGACATTCAGGCCATTTAGGATATATTGGGCACTCGAAGAATTTAATTTAAAGTATAAAAGTCATAAAATAGGTTCTAGAACTGGTGAAACACAAACTAACGAATATTTAGAGATGAATCCAAAAGGAAAAATTCCATTTTTTAAGCATAAAAACATTGGAATAAGTGAAAGTGTAGCTGCTATGAACTATGTAGTTAACAATTTTAGCGTACCAAAAGACTTTTATTTACCTACTTCTCCAAAAGATAAGGCTAAAATTGATGAATGGTCATATATGTGTGCAATGGAACTAGATTCACTTGGAGTTTATATTATAAGAAGACACCAATTAGTTGAAAAAGGAGGTTTAGCAAACTTATATGGAGAAGCACCTAACGCTATTAAAGCTGCAAAAGATCATGTAGATAGAATGTTGTTAGCCTGTGATAGAGATGTTCCAAAAGATAATTGGTTAATTGGAGATAAACCTAGTTGTGCAGATATAATGTTTATGAGTTGCCTGCAAGTAGTAAAACTTTATAAATTAGATATAAAAAGTGATAAAATAAATGCATATTATGAAAGAGTAGTAACAAGAAAACAATATATAAAAGCTATGGAAGAAAGCTATGGACAACCTACATTAGAAAAGTATATATTGGCAAATCAAACAAAATAAAAACGAGTTACAAAATGAAAAATAAAGGACCTTTATCAGGTATAACAGTTATAGATCTAACCGCAATGATTTCAGGCCCAGTATGTACAATGATGTTGGGAGATCAAGGCGCTGACGTAATAAAAATTGAGCCTTTAACTGGAGAACTTACAAGGAAAGTAGGTGCATCAAAAAATGGTATGACTACTTCTTTTTTATGTGCAAATAGAAGTAAAAGGTCTCTTACACTAAATCTAAAAGAACCAAAAGGCATAAGTATTCTTAAAAAGCTTATTACTAGAGCTGATGTTTTAGTTCAAAATTTTAGACCTGGTGCTATGAAAAGGATGGGATTAAGCTATGAAGAAGTAAAAAAAATAAATAAGGAAATTATTTATACATCTATCAGTGGCTTTGGTGAAAAAGGCCCATATTCAAATCAAAGAGTTTATGACCCTGTTATTCAGGCTTTATCAGGATTAGCAGATATTCAAAGAGACCAAACAACAAATTTTCCTAAAATGGTCAGAACTATTATTCCTGATAAAACAACGGGAATGGCTGCAGCTCAAGCAATTAGTTCCGCTCTATTTTACAAAGAACGATATGGAAAAGGACAACATATAAAACTTGCAATGCTAGATGTGATGGTTGCATATTTGTGGCCTGAAGGAAGTGCATCATTATCTTTTGTAGGAGAAGAAGGAGATCCTTCAAAAGGACAAATGGGTCTGGACTTAGTGTTTGAAACCAAGGATAATAAATATATAACAGCAGGTGCTGTTACTGACAAAGAATGGCTAGGTATGTGTGAAGCATTTGATAGAAAAGATTTACTTAATGATCCAAGATTTAATACGCCAAGAGCTAGATTTGACAATAAGACCGAGAGACGTTTATTAATTGCTGAAGAAGTTAAAAAGCATAATGCAGAAGAAATATTATTTAAATTACATAAAAATGAGGTTCCTAGTGCTCCCATCCTAACTAGAACAGAACTTCTAGATAATGCACAAATTATTGAAAATAAAATCATAGAGCTACATGATAATAAATTCTTTGGGAATATTAGGTCGCCTAGGCCTGCACCTATTTATTCTGATAGCCCAATCAATGGCAAACAATTAGCTCCTCTTTTAGGAGAAAACAGTAAAGAAATTTTAAAAGAAATTAAATACGATGATGCAGAAATTGATAATTTTATTAAAGAAAAAATAACTTCAACTATTAACTAATTTCTACAATCTCTATTTATAATTACATCTTTCATTAAAGTTTTACATAAAATCGCTTTCTTAAAATGAATATTTTCTGACATTATAGTGCTCATATCAGCACTAGTAAAAACAGATTTATAAAAGTTAGCAGCTTTATATTTAATATTTTTCATATTACTTTTTAAAAAAAATGATCTTCTAAATGAAGCGTAAGATAAATTTGCAAACTCTAAATTAGATTTAGAAAAATTTACACCCCGAGCTTTCGTTCGTGATAAATCTGAATGTGATAAATTTGTGGAATCCATCAAGGATAGCGATAATAAAGACTTTTTGAAATCTGTTTTAATAAAAGAAGATGAAGAGAGTATTGATTTTTGAATATTTGCATTAGTCATAATAGCTTCATCTAATACAGAAGATTTTATAATCACACCATACATTTTACCAAAATTAAAATTAGCTTTTACAAAATTTGAATTTTCAATAGTTGATGAAGTCAAATTAACTTCTTCAAAATTTACATTGGAAAAAACACTGTTTTCTATAATAGCAGTAGGCATATCAGCCTTTATAAATGTTGAATTAGTAAAGTCAGAATTTATAATTTTAGAATTTGCCATCTTAGCATTATTAAAATTAGTATTCTTAAGATTAGAATTTGTTATTACAGCCTGATCTAAATAACTATTTTCAAAATTATAACTACTTAAATCACATTCATTACATTTACTGTTTTTTAAAAAATATTCTACATCATTCTCATCATATGCATATGTAGAATGCCCATTAAATATTGCTATAAAAATAAAAATAGAAAAAAATAATTTCATAAATGACCTCAACATATGGTGGGCGATATTGGATTTGAACCAATGGCTTCCTCGATGTCACCGAGACACTCTACCCCTGAGTTAATCGCCCAATTAAATTATTAATTATATATAAAATAATAGTGTTAACTTATAAAGATATAAAAAATAATTATGCACCATATTAAAGCTAAACTTTGTAATATTCTATCCTTCAAAATTGAATCCATTGGATCTCCGAGATACATTCCGTTCCATGTTATATATAAGTATCTACTAAAAATAGCTATGATAATTGGAAATGATATCCAAATAATATTGCTTTCATGTCTTAGAGCTACATTAGGATCAAATGAAAAAAGTCCATAAAATATTAAAGTACACGAAATAGAAACTAAGAATAAGGCTTTAAGTACCTGCTTATTCCATTTAGCTGATAAATAATCATTATTTATAACTAATTGCCCTAATCTTTTACCTAATGCAAAACTAATTGATGAAAATGTAATTATAAGTAGTGTCCATATAGATTGAGAAATATCTGCTGCAACACCTCCAACAACAATTCTAATTACAAATCCTGAACTTACTGCGATAACATCTAATAAAACTAAATACTTTAAATAAATTGAGTAGAGAATATTAATAATCAAATATAATATTATATAAAATATGCACTCAGGCACAAATATAATTAATATTGAAAATGATAAAGCCATAAATAATATAGATAATATATATCCATTTTTATGCGATATTTCTCCATTAGCAATAGGCCTATTTTGTGTTCTTATATTTTTTTTATCTGAATTTACATCCTGAATATCATTAAAAATATAAATACTGCTGGATACCAAGCAAAAAGAAATAAAAACATATATAGAATTTATAATACTTTGGTTTGAATATTCATTAAAACTTAATAAGACAGGAAAAAATATTAACAAATTTTTTACCCAATGATGCATTCTAATTAATATTAAATATTTTTTATCCATTAAATAAGTATTCCGTTTATTTTCTAATCGTGCTAATTAATTATATTAATAACTAAAATAATATAATAATAATTGATAAGTATAGTAGAAATATGAAAATCTTAATATACACAATAATAACAATGATTATAAGCTTAAACGCTTATAGTTTTAATGAAGAATGTATTGATTCAGAAGACTTCCCTTTTTGCTTATATATTGATGGTAAACAAGAATTTCTTATTATTAGAAATGAGAAAGAAGTTGGATGGCATAAAGTTGAATTTAGCAAGACAAATGATGGATATAAAGTTGAATCAACTGCATATATTAAAGCAAGATACCTTTTATTCTTGGATTATATATTTCAATATTCATCAACTTCATATTGGCAAAACAATCAGTTAGAAAAAAATATTATAAACATTGATGATGATGGAAATGATTATTCTATTAAAGTAAATAGAATGAATGAAAATCAAATTGCAATTATCAATCAAGATGAGGAAACAAATACACATGAAGGAAATAATATATTTCCCTCTGATCATTGGCACCCTCATGAAATAAAAAGTAAATACCTTCTTAATACTTTAAATGGAGAAGTATTAGAAATAAAGGTTAATAAAATAGATGATAATACTTGGTATGTGGACGGAGAAGTTAAATATTATATAAACTATGATAATGAAGGTAGATGGACAGGCCTAAAATTTGATGCAGATGAAGATGATATAATAGAATATATATGTACGACTTGTGATTAAATTATATTTCTTTTTCAATTAAAATAAAGTAGCTTTTTATCCTTTTACTATTTTTACCAAAATCACTTCTACCAGTTCTAGAAGCTGACCTAACGTTAATAATCAAGTCATCGGTAATTAATTTTTCAATACGTATAATCATATCATCTTTGAATCCATACCAAAAACTTCTTTCTAAAACTTCTATTGTTCCTTCTTCTATATTTTCGTATGTAATTTTTAGACCCATGTTTTTTAAGACGAACAAAGACTTATTAAAAACTTCTTCCTTTGTAACACCACTTAATATTAATGGTGATATTTCATAATTTGGCATCTTAAAACCACCAAATTTTTGAATTAAATAATGCTCATCTTTAGGTAAATTATGTTCTTTATAAGCCTTAAACTCTAATAAATCATGATAATCCGTGCTAATATCATTGATCAAGGGATTGCTTCTTAAATCTAAAATTTGCAAATAAAAGAAAGAAATAATTGTTATATTGATAGATAACATAAAAATACTTAATACAATATTGATAAACTTCTTATATAACTTTAATGAATAACCTATAGAAATTAAGGATATAGCTGAAGCAATAATAGATGCATAAACAGCATACTTAGTTATATACAACAAAGAAAAGCTTGCACTTAAAAGATTATATCTATATCCAATCACACCAAGTAAAAGTAAAAAAAGTACTAAACTAGTAATAACAGACATAGACAAAGACCAATAATTTTTACCCTCATCATATCTATTTAATTTAAAACGACTCATTACTTTTATCCTATCTGTCTATAAGATTAATGTTATTTAAAAAAATAACAATTAAAAATAATTTTAGCCTTATAATGGTTATTGTAATAGCATTCATTATGAAAATATTTCATTTGAATAAAAATAGTACAAGTATATTATGGATGTTTGGTTTTATATTAAACATTACTATAATGGCCCTATGTATTAGAGAATTAAGCTATAAATATAATTCATTTGAAATACAAAACTTTAGAAATTTTTTTAGCATTATAATTCTATTATTTATATTTATTTTGAATAAAAAAACGAACCTATATAGCTATCAATTAAAAAATAATTTTATTAGAAATATTTTTCACTTTATAGGTCAATCCTGTTGGACATGGGGATTAACTGTTCTACCTTTAGCTTTAGTATTTTCATTAGAATTTACAATGCCAATATGGGCATCAATTTTTGCCTTATTATTTTTAAAAGAAAAAATAACTTTAAATAAAATATTATTTTTAATAATCGGTTTAATTGGAACATTTACAATATTATTACCGAGTACGAATAGTATTAATATTTATAACTTAATAGTATTATTTTCAGCAATGGCATATGCTGTAGCACATAATTTTACTAAAAAACTTACAGAAACAGATAGTATTTTATCTATACTATTTTTTATGTCATTAATTCAATTACCCTTCTCATTTATAGGTTCAGTAATAGTTGGTAATATAAATTATTATATATTGAATGAGTTGCCACTAATTGTATTTCTTACTATTACATCTTTACTAGCACACCTATCACTATCAAGCGCTTTAAAAAATTCAGATGCTTCGATTATCCTACCAATAGATTATATACGACTACCTTTTATAGCAGTAATAGGATGGTACTATTATGATGAAATAATGACCTACAATATTATAATAGGTAGCAGCCTAATTATATTTGGGACAATATTTTTTGTGAAAAATGATTTTATGAAAAAATAATTTCAGGATTACAAAATATAACCCTGAAATTATAATAGAATAAATTATTAATTAACTAACAATTTTTAAATTATCTGCAGAAGCTTTGCCATTTTGGCCTTCTACTAATTCATATTCTACTTTGTCTCCCT
>JAYGEJ010000161.1:0-9901 GCA_046582425.1 Alphaproteobacteria bacterium | reverse complement strand
AATTGTCTTCCTCCATGATTGGATACCATGATAGCTGTTGCACCAATATCTACAGCTTTTTTAGCATCTTCTACACTCATAATACCTTTTAAACAAAAATGTTTTCCCCATTTCTTATTTATTTCTTCTGCATCTTTCCAGGTCATCGTTTGATCTAACATATTTGTGAAATAATCTCCGACTGAAATAGCTATATTTGTGCCAGCATTCACGAATTTGGATAATTGGGGTAAATCAAATTTCTCATGAGTAAAATAATTTATTGCCCACATTGGATGACTAGCAAAACTTATTAAACTTTTTAATGTTAACCTTGGCGGACTTGTAAAGCCAGTATGTAAGTCTCTTTCTCTATTTCCTCCAGTTATGGTATCAACAGTTAAAGCTATTGCTTCATAATTTGCTTCTTTACACAGATCTATCATATGGTTATTTAATCCTTTATCTTTATGATAGTATAATTGAAATAGTTTAGGAGAAGATATTTCCTTACTCATTCGCATTATATCAACAGTACCTAATGAAGATAAGCCTGACATGGTTCCAAATTTTTCTGCTGCTCTTGCAACTGCTAATTCTCCTTCATGGTGAAATAATCTTTGTAACGCCGTTGGAGAGCAAAATAGAGGCATATCTAGCTTTTGGCCCATAACCGTTACAGACATATCTATATCTTTAACTCCAGCTAATACATTTGGAACCAAATCGCATTCTTCATATGCTGCTGTATTTCTATTTTTAGTGATTTCATCATCAGCACCTCCATCAATATAATGAAATATTGGACCAGGTAGTTTGCTTTTTGCTAAGTTTCTAAAATCTTGAGTATTATGGCAATCTTTAATCTTTTTAAAAATCATTTTATATTTTTACCTTTATTATAGTTAGATCTTACTTAGTATAATTTTTAATAAAATTCTATCTATATAATACAGAATTTTTATTTTGGAGCCATTCTTAATGAGCCATCTAATCTAATAGTTTCTCCATTTAACATTTCATTTTCGCAAATATGCTTTACTAACGCTCCATATTCATATGGTTGTCCTAGACGATGAGGATGCAATGTTGAATCTATAAGAGATTTTTTAGCATCTTCTGGTAATCCTGCAAGAAGAGGTGTTTCAAAAAGTCCAGGAGCTATAGTATTAACTCTTATTCTTTGACGAGCTAATTCTCTAGCTATTGGTAATGTCATACCTACAATTCCCCCTTTTGAAGCAGAATATGCCGCTTGGCCGATCTGTCCGTCATAGGCTGCAATAGAAGCTGTATTTATAATTACTCCTCTACTTTCATCACTTTTAGATTCATTATGTTGCATAACATTTGCTGCAGCTTTCAATGTATTAAATGTTCCTATTAAATTTACATTAATTATTTTAGTAAAAAGATTAAGAGGACAGGTACCTTGTTTGTTTAAAACTTTACTTGGACTTCCTATCCCTGCACAGTTTAAAGCTAAGTTTATAGGACCAGTTTTTTTTACAATTTCTGAGAAGTTTTTTGATACTAAATTTTCATCAGTTATATCTATATTGATGTAATTACAATTATCGCCTAATTCCTCCGCTTTTTTTATACCTAAGTCATTTTGTATATCTATAATAGTAACTTTTCCCCCATTATTAATAATGATATCAGCTGTTGCTCCTCCTAGACCACTTGCACCTCCTGTAATAACAGCATTACAATTATTTAATTCCATAATGTTCCCTTTCTATATTCATGAAGAAAATTGCTCATTAATAAACTTTTCCTCAAGACTGCTTTCAGTATCAAATAATAGTTTAAATGATAACTTAGTTGATAGTTTTATATTAACCGATTTTACATTTCTTACTTCTAGGTTTCCTGCGGTTGCACTTACGCCTCTAGTTTTCGGATCCTTCACAATAAAATCTACTGAAGAAGTTTTAGGTAATAATGCTCCTCTCCATCTTCTAGGTCTAAATGCACATATTGATGTTAATGAAAGCAATTTTGAGTTTATAGGTAGAATAGGGCCATTGGCTGAGAGATTATAAGCTGTGCTACCAGCAGGTGTAGCCAACATAACTCCATCACATACTAATTCATTTAGGCGTTTTTTATTATTTACATTAATTATTATTTTTGCAGTCATTCTTGATTGTCTTAACAAAGAAACTTCATTAATTGCTATTCCTTTATATTTCTTTTCATAAATATCTTGTGCTTCCATTACTAAAGGTGAAATTTTAGTAAGAACTGCATTATTAATTCTTTCTATAAGGTTTTCTTTAGAATAAGTATTCATTAGAAAACCTATTGTTCCTCTATTCATTCCATATATTGGAATTTTTTTAATACCATAAGTCTCTATTACATTAAGTAAAAGTCCGTCCCCACCTAATGCTACAATGATGTCTGCTTGATCAACATTTGAATTATTATATTTCTTAGATAATTCTTTTAATGCTTTTTGAGCTTCTTTTGAATTTGATGCAATAAAAGCGATTTTATTAAATTTCATTTTAAATTAAACCGTATTTTTTTGATTATAATAACATATGAAAGTTAGCACTTAATAAATTAAGTTTAAAGATAAATTTATCCGCCGGTTACACTCATATGCCTTTTGACTGCTGGACCCGAGGATCTTCGACTAATTTCAAAATCGTGTCCTTTAGGTTTTCTTGAAATAGCTTCTCTAATAGCTTCTTCTAACTCTATTCCTGTTTTACCTTGTTGCAACTCTTTTCTTAAATTGGCTGAATCATCTTGGCCAAGGCACATATAAAGCATTCCAGTACATGTAAGTCTTACCCGATTACAGGATTCGCAAAAATTATGCGTAAGTGGTGTTATAAAACCAAGTCTCCCACCAGTTTCTTCTATTTTTACATATCTTGCAGGTCCGCCAGTTTTATATTCACTTTCTGTTAAAGTAAACTTTTCTCTTAGTTTAGCCCTAACCATAGATAGAGGTAAATATTGATCAGTTCTATCTTCAGTAATTTCTCCCATTGGCATAGTTTCTATTATTGTAAAATCATGCCCTTCATTATGTGCCCATTCTATCATGCTTTGTAATTCATTTTCATTGACACCTTTTAAGGCTACAGCGTTAATTTTACATTTTAATCCTGCCTTTGTTGCAGACTTAAGACCATTTAAAACTTTTTCTAAATCACCCCATCTAGTAATTTTTTTGAAAAGTTCCGGATTTAAAGTATCTATAGAAACGTTAACTCTTCTTACATTATAATCATATAATTGGTCAGAAAATCTTGATAATTGACTTCCATTAGTAGTTAAAGTTAATTCCTCAAGTCCTGACCCTATTTTTGACCCAAGAGATTTTATAAGAGTTAATACATTCTTTCTTACTAATGGTTCTCCTCCTGTGAGTCTTATTTTTTTAGTACCAAGATTTATAAAAGAGGAACAAAGTGTCTCTATTTCTTCAAGAGATAGTACATCAGCTTTTGGAAGAAAAGTCATGTTTTCTGCCATACAATAAACACATCTAAAATCACATCTATCAGTTAGTGATACTCTTAGGTAAGATATAGCTCTTCCAAAAGGATCTATCAAAGGGCTTGCATCTCTATTTATTTTATCTAATTGTTTATCTAACATACAAATACCAAATCTAAATTACTATACGGTTATATACCACTGTATATAATGGATCAAGAATTACTTTCAATATATATTTTTGTTATGTATAATAAATCTTCTAATAATTAAGAAATAATTATAAAATGCATAAAGCTTCAAATAGTAAAATATATAACTGGCCTTATAATATTTATGAAGTTTTGAAAGATAATAAAATTAAGCAAATAGCTTATGTTCCTGATGCAGGCCATAAAGATCTTATTGATTATTGTGAAAATGATAAAAAAATGAATATGATTAGCTTAACTTCTGAAGAAGAGGGGATAGGGTTATTAGCGGGAGCATGGTTAGGTGGAGAAAAGGGTGTTCTATTAATGCAATCAAGTGGAGTAGGGAATTGCATCAATTCTATAGCTTCAATTTCCAGAGCATGTGACTTTCCTCTTCTTATGTTAGTTACTATGAGAGGGGAATGGAATGAGTTTAATCCTTGGCAAGTTCCAATGGGTAAAGCAACTGCGAAAGTGTTAGAAGCTTTAAATGTAAATGTTTCTAGGTGTGAAAAAATTGATGACGTTTCTGACACTGTCAACGCTATGGTAGGATTAGCATATAAAACTAATTCTATTAATGCTGTATTACTCTCTCAAAAACTTATTGGTGAAAAGGATTTTAAGGATTAAATATGCCAAAATTTATATTAAATAGACGCTATGTGATTAGTGAATTATTGAAAGAGCGAGAGGACACTCTTGTAGTTAACGGTTTAGGTGGAACCTGTTGGGATTTAGCCTCTTTAGGAGATAATGATTTTAATTTTTATGTTTGGGGCGGAATGGGTAATGCATGTATGATAGCTTTAGGATTAGCATTAAGTCAGCCAGAAAAAAAAGTAATAGTAATAACTGGTGATGGTGAGATGCTAATGGGAATTGGATCCTTAGCTACAATAGCATTAAAAAAACCAAAAAACCTCTCCATTGTTATCTTTGATAATGAGTTATATGGAGAAACAGGTAATCAAAAGACACATACTGCTTATAGTGCAAATTTATCACATATTGCAATTGGGGCAGGTATTAAAAATTCATCAATTATTTCATCTCAAGAGGAATTATTATTATTATCTTCAGAGATTCATAAAATTAATAATTTAACTTTTTCTCAAATTAAAATTAATCAAGAACAAGATGAAATAGTTTTACCTATTAGGGAAGGAGCTTATATAAAGTCTCGTTTTAGAAAAGCCTTATTAGGTGAAAAAATATTATTAGAATAGCTATATAATTATATAGATCTAAGGGGGAGTATAAATGAAAGATGATATTTATGATAAAGGTTTAGAGGCAAGAAAAAATGTCTTAACTGCTGAATATGTTGATAAATCAATTAATGGAGCGGATAGTTTTAATGCTGAATTTCAAGAATTTATTACAAAGTATTGCTGGGGTGAAATATGGACTAAAACTATTTTAACGGATAAACAAAGAAGCATGAATAATTTATGTATGTTGTCCGCTTTGAATAAATGGCAAGAATTTTCAATACATTTTAGAGGAGCAATAAAAAATGGATGTAGTCTTTCTGAACTTAAAGATGTTTTATTACAAATTACAGTATATTGTGGCGTACCTTGCGGAGTAGAAGCATTTAGGAATGCAAGAAAAGTATTGGAAGAAGATGGAGTTGATATAGAAAAAGAATTTTCTACAAATGATTAAAAAGTATGGTTTTATTGGTTTAGGAGACATGGGTAAGCCTATGGTTTCTAATTTATTAAATTCATTAAAAAAAATATTTGTATATGATATTAATAACCTAAGTAATAAAGCTCCATCTGGCTCAATAATATCCAATTCAATTAAAGAATTAGTAGCTAATTCAGAAATAATATTTATCTCTGTACCTGATGGTAAAGCTGTAAAAGATGTTATAGATAAAATTCTATCTTCAAATTTTAATATGGTTAAAGCTATTATTAATTTATCTACAATAGGTTTTTCTGATAGTAAAACCATACTAGAAATTTTAAATAAAAATAATATAATTTATATTGATGCACCTGTAAGTGGAGGCAAGTCTGGAGCGATTAATGGAACAATAACTATCATGTGGAGTGGATCAAAAAAATTACTAGAAAATATCAAGGATGATTTAGAGTTTTTCAGTAAGTCTATCTTTTTTATTGGAAAAGATCCGGGACAAGGACAAATTATGAAGTTGTTAAATAACTTTTTATCAGCTGTCGCAATGACAGCTACTTCAGAAGCTATACTTTTAGGTTTAAAAAATAAAATAGATATGAAGACAATGTTAGATGTATTAAATATGTCAACTGGAAAAAATAGTGCGACTTTAGATAAATTTCCTAATAGAATATTAACAGAGACTTATGATGCAGCATTCAAAATAGCTCTTATGCATAAAGATTTGCAATTATATCTCACTGAAGCTAAAAATAGTAAACTTCCAATAAATATTGCTGAAATTGTAAAAGAATATTTTCAAGAAGGAGAAAATAATTTTCCATCAGGAGATTTCACAGAAATCTTTAAAGTTATTAACAAAACTAATATTTAGACTATATAATAATTATTTATTTTAAAGGAAAGAAATATTGACTGAAAATAATAGAATTTCTAGCATTAAAAATATTGATGATGATCATTGGAAAGATATTAGATCCGGTGTAATAACTTTATGTAGTAATTTTCCAGGTGAATATTGGAGAGAGCTGGATAGTAAAAGAGAATATCCAGAAGAATTTGTTAAAGCTTTAACTAATGCCGGCTATTTAGCTTGTTTAATACCTGAAGAATATGGAGGATCAGGTCTTCCTATTCATGCTGCATGCGTTATTCTAGAAGAGATACAACGATCAGGAGGAAATGGCGCTGCTTGCCATGCACAGATGTATATAATGGGAGCCTTACTAAGGCATGGATCCAAGGAACAGAAAGATAAATATTTACCAAAGATATCTTCTGGTGAATTACGTTTGCAAGCATTTGGTGTAACTGAACCTGATGCAGGAACAGATACACTTTCTATCAGAACTAAAGCAGAAAAAACAAAAAATGGATATATTATAAATGGACAGAAAGTATGGACAAGTAGAGCTGAATATTCTGACTTAATGTTACTTTTAGCAAGGACGTCTTCGAATACTAATTTGAAAAGAACTGAAGGTTTATCTTTATTTATAATAGATATGCAAAAAGCAAAAAGTAATGGTCTTACTATTAAACCTATAAAAACTATGATTAATCATGCTACTACAGAGGTGTTTTTTGATGATTTAGAAATTCCTTCTGAAAGTTTAATAGGAATAGAAGGGCAAGGTTTTAAATATATATTAGATGGAATGAATGCTGAACGTATTTTAATTGCTGCTGAGTGTATTGGCGATGCAAAATTTTTCCTAGACAAAACTACAGAATACGCATCGTCTAGAGAAGTATTTGGAAGACCAATCGGACAGAATCAAGGTATACAATTTCCTATGGCTAGAGCATATGCTGAAATGGAAGCGGCTGCATTAATGGTTGATAGAGCTGCGAAATTATTTGATAATGATGTTTCCTGTGGTGCTGAAGCAAATATGGCAAAACTATTATCCTCAGAAGCGTCTTGGAAGGCTGCTGAATCAGCTATGCAGACATTTGGAGGTTATGGCTTTGCAGAAGATTATGATATAGAAAGAAAATTTAGAGAAACAAGGTTATATCAAACTGCTCCTATATCAACAAATTTGATTTTAGCGTTTATAGCACAAAATATATTAGGGCTTAAGAGGTCTTATTAGGAGATAATATTGAAGATTTTAGATGGAATATTAGTAGTATCATTAGAGCAAGCAGTAGCTGCACCTCTATGTTCTTTAAGACTCGCAGAAGCTGGAGCTAGAGTTATTAAAATTGAGAGGAATGAAGGAGATTTTGCTAGATATTATGATAAAGATGTTAAAGGTAACAGTGCCTACTTTGTTTGGCTAAATAGGGGTAAAGAATCTTTGGTAGTTGATATAAAAAATGTTGAAGATAAAGAATTACTTCAACGAATAATTTCTTCTGCTGATGTTTATATTCAGAATTTAGCTCCTGGAGCTGCAGAAAGAGCTGGGTTGGGTTCAAAAGATTTGAGGGCTAAAAATAAAAAATTAATTACATGTGATATTTCTGGCTATGGTCAAAATGGACCTTATCGAGATATGAAAGCATATGATTTGTTAGTTCAGGCTGAAACAGGTTTATGTAGTATTACAGGGACTGCTAAAGAGGAAGGTAGGGTAGGAGTTTCAGTTTGTGATGTTGCATGTGGAATGAATGCACATTCTTCAATTTTACAAGCTTTATATAATAGAGAAAAAACAGGTAAAGGTACTGGAATAGAAGTTTCATTATTTGATGGCATGGCAGAATGGATGAATGTTCCGTATCTGCAGACTATATATGGGGGTAGATCTGTTAAAAGGGTAGGTTTATCTCATCCTTCTATTGCTCCATATGGAGCATTTATGTCTAAATGCGGAAAGAAAATTTTAATTTCTATCCAGAATGAGAGAGAGTGGAGCCAATTGTGTTCTGCTGTATTAATGCTTGAGAGTTTATCAACAGATAAAAGGTTTATTAAACCTACAGATAGAGTAAATAACAGAACTGAACTTGATAAGATAATTTCTAATGAGTTTAGTAAGTATAATAAAGATATATTATTAAAGCGTTTAAGAAAAGAAAAAATAGCCTGCGGAGTATTAAATTCTATTAATGATTTAGAAAATCATCCCCAGTTGAGAAAAGTTAAATGTACTATTGGTAATGAAGAGGTGGAACTAATTGCACCTCCGTCAATAGTCTTAGGAGAAGAAAATAATATTAGTAAAGTTCCTGTTATAGGAGAGAATTCTTTTGATATAAGGGAAGAGTTTAATGAATAAGAGTATAGATATAAATTCATGGATAGGTAAATCTATTCAAAATGAAGATTATATAAATTTCTTCCCAGTAAAAGCAATGGCTTCAGTTTTTGATTATAATGGGAAAGACTTTAATGAAGTTCCATATGGATGGCATTGGTTATATTTTTTAAACATACCATTACAAAAGAATTTAGGTCCTGACGGACATGAAAAAAGAGTAGGTTTTATGCCACCGATAGATTTGCCAATTAGAATGTATGCTGGAGGTGAAATAAATTACTTTAAACCTTTATTAATTGGACAAAATTTAAAAAAAACTTCAAGTATTATCTCCATCGAAAATAAAGAAGGTTCAACTGGTAAACTAACTTTTTTAAAAATCAAGCATGAAATATCCAATAAAAAAGATATTTTAATAAATGAATTTCAAAACCTTGTATATAGGGAAGATATTAAATCTCAAAAATCTAAATCTACTATTGGTACTAAGGCTCCTGATAATTTTCATTATGAAAAATCATGGAAAACTACTCCAGAAATGCTTTTTAGGTATTCTGCATTAACACATAATACTCATAAAATACATTATGACTTTTCTTATGCTACAGGTGTAGAAGGTTATCCGCAAATAGTTGTACATGGGCCTTTAATGGCTACTTTCTTGTTAGACTTGGTAAATGATATAATAAAAAATAAACAAAAACTTATTAGGTTTACCTTTAGGTTAAGAAGTCCTGTTTTTGTTGGAGGAACTATTTCAGCGCAAGCAATTGATACTAATAATGGATTAGATCTTTGGATTAAAGATCAAAATGGCTACCAATCTTTAACTGCGGAAGCAGAAATTATTGACTAATCTTATCTTACATCTTAAATATAGAGTCCAAATTTTTATGAGTATTAATAACCACATTTTTTAAACTTAACGACATTTCTAAAACAGTATTTACGTAAAAGTATGCAGTTTCAATTTTATCATTTAAAAATTTATCTTCTCTATTATCTTTTAATAAATTATGTGCTTTAATTGCGCTTTTAGCCATAATCCAAGCGCCAAATATATTTCCACACATATCCAAAAATGGAGTGGCACCAGAAGCAGCATTTCTTTTACTATTTTTCCACATATTTAGAAGTTCATCAGAAGTATTTTCAAGTAAATCAATAGCATAAATAACCTTTTTTCCAATTTCTACTAATTTATCTTCTTGCGTTTCTATACATTCTTTTGCATCTTTTCTCATATCATATAAAAATCTTTTAAATATATTTCCATTATCCAGAGTAAGTTTTCTTCTTAATAAATCTAGAGCTTGAATTCCATTTGTTCCTTCATATATAGGAAGTATTCTTGCATCTCTATAATGTTGCGCTGCTCCTGTTTCTTCAATAAAACCC
>JAYGEJ010000078.1:0-5197 GCA_046582425.1 Alphaproteobacteria bacterium | reverse complement strand
TTTTAAATAACTTTGGATAATATAAGTATGCCACTTAAAAAAAAATCTGTTGAAATAAATGATAAAAACAACAATGTTAGAAAGCCTTTGTTGTTGATAAGAAAAAAAATAGACAGAATAGATAATAATATTCATGACTTGATCATGAATAGAGCAGAATTAGTATCAGAAGTAGTAAAAGAAAAAAGAAGTGAAAATATAAAAGATATAGTAATTTATAGGCCAGCAAGAGAACATGAGATATTGGTTAGATTGATTAAAAGACATAAAGGAAATATATCTATAAGATCATTAATATCTATATGGAGGAATTTAATTTCGACATATATATCTATTCAAGGAGAACTAAAACTTACATTTACGGATAATATAGAGAATATAGTAAATAGTCATTTTACGTCAGAAATAAAAAAAATTAAAAAAAATAATAGTGCTGGTTGTTTAAAAAGTTTAATTGAGAATAAGGTTCAAATTGCTATATTACCATTTCCTAATAAAAAGAATGATTGGTGGAGTAAGTTAAATAATTTAAAAGGAGTTAATATAGTTGGAAGTTTATCAGAAGGTTTTTATGGAAAAACTTCAGCATTAATAATAAGTAAACAGAAAATTGAATATAGTTCAAATAATATGGCTTTATATACTTTGAAAATAAACACGAAAAATATAATAGTATATTCGAAATTCATATCTTCTAAAGGTTATAGTTTAATTTGTAAAAAGTTATTATCTTTCAATAAATCTATAATTTTATTTTCTATAAAAGTATCTTCAGATAAAGAAAAAAATAATAAGTTTAAAAGTATAGAAAATTTTGAAGTAGATAAAAACTTAAAACCAAAAAATATAGGGGTTTATTCTATAATGAGTAAGGATATTCTAAATGAATAAATTTAATAAAGTAACATTTATAGGTTTTGGCTTAATTAACTCATCTTTGGCTCATGTTTTTAAATCAAAGTCACTAGCCAAGGAAACTTGCGCATACTCTAGAAGAAAAGAGACACGTAATAAAATTAAAAGCTTAAATATAGTAGATATTGTTTATGATGATATAACGAGTTCTGTTAAAAACTCAGATTTAATAATTTTAGGTGTGCCAGTAGGTGCTATGAAAAAGATTATTATTGATATTTCATCTTCTCTAAAAAGTGGTGCTATAATTACTGATGTAGGATCAGTTAAAAAAGAGATTATTGATTCTATTTTACTTGTTCTACCTAATGATATACATTTTGTTCCGGGTCATCCAATTGCAGGAACAGAAAATTCAGGGCCGGAGTCAGGGTTTCCAGAGCTTTTTAAAGGCAAATGGTGTATTTTAACACCTAATCAAAATACTTCAAAAAACGCGTTAGCTAAAGTAAAAAATGTATGGAAAGAAGCAGGAATGCAAATTGCCATAATGGATGCTGAATATCATGACAGAGTATTAGCAATAACTTCTCATATTCCTCATTTAGTAGCATTTTCTATAGTTGGTACTGTCACAGAATTGGAAGATCAATTGAAAACAGAAGTGATAAAGTATTCTGCAGGAGGTTTTAGGGACTTTACTAGAATTGCAGCTTCAGACCCTATAATGTGGAGAGATGTATTTTTAAATAATAGTGAAGCAGTTTTAGAGATGTTAGGACGGTTTATTGAAGATTTAACTGCATTACAAAAAAGTATTAGATGGCAAGATGGAGAATCTTTAGAGAAGTTATTTAGTAAAACAAGAGAAATACGTAAAGGTATAATTTCTGAGAAACAAGATTAATCTACTTTAATATTTTTAAGTCTTGTACATTAAATAATTTTACTCCCATTAAACTGAGGTATCTATCTTGAATATTTATTGAAAACTTAGGAGTCTTATTTGAAGCTTTAGAAGCTATTTCTATTGCTTTAATAATAAATTTTGAATTTTTCAATGTGTTTTTAGTTATCAAATTTTTATTACTTAATATTAAAAATAGGTCATATAAATTATTAGCTTCTAGGGAGATAGAACTCTGTATATCTTCGTTCTCGTCTATTCCTATGAATGCATTTCCTTTAATAAAAGTTTCATCAATATTTAATTTGAAATTTTCTATGTCTATACCGCCTTCATTAGATAGCCATGTATAATAATTATTCATATTTACATTTTTATAATTAGCTAATATACCATTGATTTCTATATTGGTAATTATATTATTTTCTGTAAAAATAGGCTGATAAAATAATTCTTTAATTTTAATAGAATATAGTAATTGTTTTTTATTATTTTCTCTAAAATATATTTCAGGTTTATTAATTTTATGAGAATATTGATTGTTCAAAATACTAATTTCGTCAATATTTATAGCTATTATTTTTTTATTAAATTTATTTATTCTAATCGATGCCATCAAATCAGGATGAATAATAATTTTATTATTTTGGCTTAATATATTCACTATTTCTGAGCTCTTAAGTATTATGTGTTTAATATTCCAAGGTTGATAGATTATATTTAAATTTTCTAAATATATTTCTATATTGTTTGAATTTATTTTAACCGAATTTAATTTATTAACTACTCTGTATGGAAAACCAAATTTTTCTATATTTTCCCAGGTAAAAGTTACATTATTTTCTTTTAGATTATTTTGAAGAATAATTAATTTTTTTTCTGTTAAGTGAGCAATTTTTAAATACCAAATGAAATATAAAATTATTAAACTAATAAAAATTATTAAAATAAAATAAATAATTTTTAATCCTGGAGCCCTGTCATTAGTTTTAATATTGATTATTTAATTTTCCATTAATTTTTTTTATTCAGCTCTGAAATTAATCTAGTGGTGCTCTGATTTTTAGTAAGAGAAATTCTTATAACTTTTCCGCCTATTTTTTTAATATAATTAGCACCTACAATTTCCTTAATTTTATAATCTGCTCCTTTAAATAATATATTAGGTTTTATTTTTTTTATTAAATTAATCGGAGTGTCTTCTTCAAAACTAATAACGTAGTCTATCATTTCTAGAGAACTTAAGATCTTTTCTCTAGCGTGAATATCTAAAATTGGTCTTTTTGCTCCTTTAAGTCTTTTTATAGATTGATCACTATTAACTGCAACTACTAGTTTATCACATTCTTCAGAAGCTTTTTGTAACATATCAATGTGGCCTGAATGTATTAAGTCAAAGCATCCGTTTGTAAAGCCAATAGTTTCGTTATTATTTCTCCATTCATTTAAATTTTCTAATAAGTCTTTTTTAGACAGAACTTTTGAATTTTTATTCTTTACAGATATCTTATATATTTCATCTTTATTAATAGATGATGTACCTATTTTTTTTACTACTATACTTGCTCCTAAATTAGCAAAGTGTGCAGAATCAATATGGTTATTAGAAATACTTAGAGCGGCAGAAAATAATGCAATAATAGTATCTCCTGCTCCAGTTACATCATACACTTCTTCAGCATTTGACTTCAAATGATAAGCATTATTTCTACTTATTAAAGATAATCCATTTTCTCCTCTAGTAAGGAGTACGTTTTGAGACCATTTATTTTTAATAATATACTTTCCACAATTAAGCGCTAAATTATTATTTTTAGGATTTATATGTGTAGCCTTATATGCCTCTTTTGTATTTGGAGTAATAAAAAATGAGCCTTCATACTTTGCAAAATTATCTCCTTTGGGGTCTACTATGACTTTTTTATTCTGCAAATTTGCTATTTTTATAAGTTTTTTACAAAAAATTTCATCAATAAAAATTCCTTTATCATAATCAGAAAAAATTATAATATCTGCTTGTTTTATAAAAAGTTTAAAATATTTTAACACCTTCTGCTTTAAAATATTATCTAAAGGTAAAGTAGTTTCTTGATCGGTTCTGAACAGTTGTTGTCCATTTGCCATATATCTAGTTTTTAGAGTAGTATTTCTAGAATCATCTTGTAAAAGAGCATATTCTATATTTTTAAGTTTTTTTAAACGTGCTTTTAGAGTTTTTCCTGTTTCATCATTTCCTATCACTGAAATAAATGAAGTTTTTATATTTAAAGAATTTAAATTTTTTATTACATTACCAGCTCCTCCTTCTGATAATTTAGTATTTTCTACTTTAACAATTGGAATAGGAGCTTCTGGAGAAATTCTATCCACAAAACCAAATACATATTTATCTAGCATGATATCACCGACCACTAAAACTTTTTTACTTTGAATATCAGTAACAATATGTTTAAGCTTAGAATGATTTATCATTAAATATATTTAATCCGTTTGTTTTTCTTTAGTATTAGCAATGTCATTAAATAAAGAGTTAATATTCTCATTTTCAAGATAAGATTGATTATTTTCAATATGATCTTCTTTTTTTACTAAACCATATTTTATTCCTGAGTCGTTAGAATCTTTATTAATTTCTGTTTTATCTTGCATTTCTTTCCATCTAGATGATCTTCTTGCTTTTGATATTGCTTCAGAAAGATCATTTTGCTTACACAAACCTAGCATAACTGGGTCTTTAGGTGATACATTTGAAATATTCCAATGAGTTCTATCTCTAATTTGGTTAATAGTAAATTTTGTTGTACCAATTAATTTAGAAATTTGTCCATCAGACATTTCTGGATGAAATTTTAAGACCCAAGATATCGCATTAGGTCTATCTTGCCTTCTTGATAAAGGTGTATAACGAGGTGATTTCTTCTTTTTTGAAGTTGAAGTAATATTTGATTTAGCAAGAATAAGTGGCTTTTTATTATTTTTTTCACATTCTTTTATATTTTCAATAGTTAACTCACCACTAGCAATAGGGTTTTTTCCTTTTATACCTGTTGCAACTTCTTCATCTGCGATACCTTGAACTTCTAATACATGTAATCCACAAAAATCTCCAACTTGTTGGAAAGATAATGATGTATTTTCTACAAGCCAAACTGCAGTTGCTTGAGGCATTAAAGGAATATTCATAATTTATCTCCTAATTTTAAATTTATATTAAAGCATACTTTAAATAGTTAGTATAATTTTTCCTATATGTTGACTAGATTCTACTAATGCATGAGCTTTACTAGCATCTTTTAACTTGTAACTACCATAAATTTGAGGCATTACCACTTTTTTTTCTAATAATGGCCATACTTTTTCATACAGACTTTCAGCTATTAAGCCTTTTTCCTCAACAGAGCGAGGTCTTAATGTGGACCCAGTAACAGTTAACCA
>JAYGEJ010000076.1:0-10543 GCA_046582425.1 Alphaproteobacteria bacterium | reverse complement strand
TTTTTTAAAAAAAATTAAATTTATGAAGACATATCTTATATAACAATATAAATATTTTATATTAAATTGGATTAATTATATATATGTAGATTACTGTGATTAGAATAAAAGACTTATCAATATCTTTTGCTGGAAATGAATTATTTTCAAATGCAAACTTCAATATTAACGCTAAAGAAAAAATTGGCTTAATAGGTAGAAATGGAACTGGCAAATCTACATTATTCAAATTATTAAACAATCAATTAGAGCCAGACGCTGGTTTAATAGAATTTTCTAAAAATTATAGTGTAGGCACTTTAGAACAGCATATAAAATTTACAGAAGATACAATTATAGATGAAGTATGCACTGTTTTAAACTCAGAAAGAGAATACGAAGTATGGAAGGGTGAAAAAATACTTAATGGTTTAGGTTTTACTGAAGATGAAATGTTACAAAGCCCTAAATTATTTTCTGGAGGCTTTCAAGTAAAAATAAATTTAGCAAAATTACTATTACTAGAACCTAATTTACTTCTTTTAGATGAACCAACAAATTACTTAGATATACATTCAATTAAGTGGCTTAGAAAATTTTTATTAACATGGGATAGAGAAGTTATTCTTATTACACATGATAGAAATTTTATGGATAGTATAATAAGTCATACCCTTAACATACATAGAGGTAATTTTCGTAAAATTTCTGGTAATACAAAAAAAATAAAAGATCAGATTGAACAAGAAGAAGTAATTCATGAAAAAACAAGAATGAATCAAGAAAAGAATAGAAAAAAAACACAAGAATGGATTGATAGATTTAAATCTAAAGCTACGTTAGCAAGCAGAGCTCAATCTAAAATTAAAATGCTAGAGAAACAAGATGTCTTAAATAAATTAGAAAATATAGAAAATTTAGATTTTAAATTTAATTATTTAAATTATAACAGCAAAGAAAGCCTATTAGAATCGAATAATATTAGTTTTGGTTATGATAAGAATAAAATGTTATTAAATAATTTTTCTACTAAAGTTAATAAAGGAGATAAAATTTGTATTATTGGCAAAAATGGCAAGGGAAAGTCTACTCTCTTAAAAATTTTACATGATGAATTGAAACCACATTCAGGTGAAATAAATATCCATTCTAAATCAAAAATAGGATATTTTGGGCAAATGAATATTGACAGACTATCAAATAGTAAAACTGTTTATGAAGAAATGCAGAGTGTTGATAATAATGTAGTAGAGACTAAAGTTAGAAGAACTTGTGCACATATGATGTTCTCTGGAGATTTAGCAGATAAAAAAATATCAATATTGTCTGGTGGTGAAAAAAGTAGAGTTATGTTAGGTAAAATTCTGTTAAAGCCAGTAAATATGCTTTTTTTAGATGAACCCACTAATCACCTAGATATGGAGTCAACTGAAGCACTTATGAATGCTGTATACGAATTCTCTGGATCAGTTCTAATGGTATCACACGATGAGTACTTTCTAAATAAAATTGCAAATAAATTAATTATATATGATAACGGAAAAGTTTTTAATTTTAATGGAACCTATAAAGAATTTTGTAAAAATATTGGTTGGAAAGATTTATAATAATTATACTACCAACCAAATAAACCATCTTTATATCTTGGAATAACTAAATTTCTATTTATGTAAGCATTACATACTAATCCCATTCCAAACATTACGCACATCATTGAAGTTCCTCCATATGAAACTAGTGGTAATGGAACTCCTACAACAGGTATAAGACCACTAACCATTGCTGTATTTATAAATACATAATAAAAAATATTAATTGAGACACCAGTAACAACGAAACACACATATCTACTTTTACATAATAATCCAATAATCAATATATAAAATATTAAAGATATAAATAACGTTAATAAAACTAATGTACCCACTATACCAAATTCCTCGGCTAATAATGTAAATATAAAATCAGTTTGCATTTCAGGTAAGAAGTTTAAGTGACTTTGAGAGCCATTTAAAAAACCTTTTCCAAATAATCCACCTGACCCTAATGCTATCTTCGACTGTATAATATGATAACCATCCCCGAGTGGGTCTCTTAAGGGATCAATAAAAGTTAAAATTCTACTTTTTTGATAATCATATAATAAAAACAACCAAACAAATGGAGCGACTATAATTGCAAATAAACCACTAAGTACAAAAAACCATATAGATAAACCAATAACGAATAAAATTGTTAAACTAGCAATAACTAATATTAATGAACTTCCTAAATCAGGTTGTAAAAAAGTAATATAGGCAGGTAATAAAATTAACATTATAGGAACTATAAAATTCTTTATACTGCCCCAAATATTTAAATCTTTTTCAGCATGAAAATATCTGGCTAAAGCTAAAACTATAGTAAACTTAACCAATTCACTTGGCTGTATATTAAATAGGCCAAAATTAATCCATCTTTGAGCGCCCATACCAGTATTACCAAAAATATTTACTGATAATAATAAAAGTAAACTTATAAAATAAATATAATAAGATGCACCTAACCAAAACTTAATACTTACGAATGAAACAAAAAAAAATAATAATAGTGAAAATATAAATCTTATAAGTTGCTTAGATGCCCATGGCTCCATTGAACCACCAGCAGCTGAATATAATAAAACTAGCCCTATAGAAAATATTAATATTATGAGAATTAATAAAAAATAATTTACATATAAAAATTTTTCAAGAACCTGCGAGCCAAATTTTAATATATTTTCAGAAATCATTTTTATGTTAAGAAACTGAAATATCAGTATCTATATCCTCAATTATTTTTCTACTTTTAACAAGTAAATCTCTTGCTAAAGGAGCTGCTTTACTAGCTCCACTTCCAGAATGTTCTAAAATTACAGTCGTAATATATTTAGGATCATTAAAAGGAGCAAAACCTACAAATAAAGCATGGTCTCTTTTTTCATAGGGTAAATCTTTATTCTTAATAATACCAGATTCTCTTTCCTGCTTTGATATTATTCTTACTTGAGATGTACCAGTTTTCCCAGAAATATCAAAGTTTTGATCTTTTACTCTACTCTTCCAGGCTGTACCTTTTGGAGCATTAACAACCTTATACATTGCCCTTTTAACAATATTAAGATGTTCTTTTTTAAAACTACTTTCTTCCATCATTGTAGAATCTAAACTCTTTTCGCCTGATATTGATTTTATAATATTTGGCTTTATAGTATTACCATTATTTATAATATTTCCAGTCATAATAGCTAATTCTAATGGAGTAGATAATAAAAAACCTTGTCCTATTCCAACATTCAGCGTTTCACCTTTCTGCCATTTTTCATTAAAATTTTCTTTTTTCCATTTTTGATCAGGAATAATACTTTTAGGTATTCCGTAATAATCATTATAGAATTCACCAAAACCCAATAACTTTGCAGTTTCTGCTATTTTGTCTATTCCTAAACGTAATGCTAATTCATAAAAATATACATCACAAGATTGTGCAATAGCATCTGATAAATTTAAGGCGCCATGACCACCTTTTTTCCAACAATGAAAATCTCTATTTCCCAAAGTATATGTTCCATTGCAAAATATTTTTTCCTCTTTATTTATTACTCCAAATTTTAATGCCGCTAATGCAACTACTGGCTTGAATGTTGATCCAGGAGGATACAAGCCTTTGATGGCTCTATTTATTAATGGGGCATTCAAAGAATTCATAATTTTATTCCAGCTTGTATTATCTAAATTCTTAGAAAATATATTTGGATCAAAGGAAGGACTAGAAGAAGAGCAAAGAATATCTCCATTTTTTGCATCAAGAACTAAAACTGCTCCAATGTTCGAACCAATGGCATTATGAGCGAAATCTTGTAAATCAGAATTTATAGTAAGCTGAACATCCTTCCCAGGAATGCTTTTTATTAAACTAAGTCTTCTTATAAATTTACCTGTTGCATTAACTTCTACTTCTTCCCTTCCAGGCACTCCTCTTAAATAACTATCATATACTTTTTCTATACCATTTTTTCCTTTCAAAAAAAATGGTATATTTCTTGTAGCATTTATATCACTATTATTATCATTAAAATATGAAGTGTAACCAATCGTATGTGCATAATATGAACCCTTAGTATATTCTCTGATTGATGAATTTTTTATGCTAACTCCAGGAAGATCTGGCAAGTTGACATAGATTATTGATAATTCTTTCCAACTTAAATATTCTTTTAATATAATAGTATTATCATTTATTTCTGAATTTTTAATCTCATTAACAATTAAATCTATTTTGTCATTATTTAAATTTATTAAGCTTTTTATTTTATCAATAGTATTAATAAAATCTATTTCAGAATAATCATATACCAGTGCATATACTTTTCTGTTATTAGCAATAGTACTTCCCATTGAATCTATAATTTTACCTCGAGATGGAGCATGTAAAACTAAATTTATTCTATTACTATCCGATAAAGTTTTATACTTTTCTCTATCAACTACTTGCAGTTTATATAATCTTCCAATTATTGCTGAAAAAACTAAAAATTGGAAACTTCCAATTAATAGAATTCTTCTAACAACTTTATTTTTTATTCTTTTTTCATTAAGCATATATTAACTAGTTATTTTTTTTAATAAGTATAATTGAAAGAATATCACTATAGGTGAAATTATAATAGATATTATACACTGAAAAATATAATTATAATAATTAGTAATTAACATATTTAAAGAAACATTTAATAACAGACTTATAGTTATCCAAATTATAATACCTAATGTTATATAAAATAATGAATGATAAATATTAATCAGTTCCAATTTATAAATTATTTTAATGAGAATTAATCTAATAATTAATGATGCTAATAAACCTGACCCTAAAATAGAGCCATATAATATGTCGCTAAAAATTCCTACAATTGCTACTAATAACCAACCCATTATATCTGGTCTATGAACTATCCAGAATGACATAGATATTACACCTAATAAAGGAGCAATAGACTCGTAACCCATAGGCATAATTGGCATTATTGCAATTATACTAAATATTAAACTTGAACATAATGGAACTAAATACTTTACATTAGATAAGATATTAGAATAAAAATTCATATAATTTCTTGCTAATCATAAAAAATTGGGTCAGCTTTTATATCTATACCTCTATCTTTACGAGACCAATTTAAAATATAAACATAATTTAAATTATTAATATCAACTGATGGCACAATAATTAAATCACCACTACTTTTTTTCATAATTGTTCCAACAAATAAATTTTCAGGATACATATTACCATCTCCTGAAGTAAAAACTCTATCCCCTTCTTTTATTGGAGATAATTCATCATAATTTAAAATTTCTAAATACTTATTGTTATTTCCTGAAACAATAATTTTAAAATCTTTTTCAATTATAACTGACGGTATCTTGACCGAACCATCTGTAATAGAAATTAATCTAGATGAAATATTACCTACTTGATTGATATAGCCTAATAAAGATTTTTTATAAATAACAGGACTTCCTTTTACAATACTATCATTTTTTCCTGACATTAATATTACTGACCTTGTATATGAAAGATTACTTCTAGAAATTATTTTTGATGTTACAAATTTAAAATCTATCTCATCTGAAATATTTAATAACTTTTTATACTCATTATTTTCTTTTTTTAAAATAATTATGTCATTAGTTAAATTTTTATAATTTTCATTTACTAAACTTAATTTTTTATTGTTTTCATGAACATTAATAATTCCACTAATATTACTAATAGAATTATTTATAGTATTTATAGGAGAATATAAGGAACTTATAATAATAGTTGAATAATCTAGTACCTTTGCTTTTATAGAATAATTTATATTAGAAAATATAAATGTTGATAACAATATAGTAAAAGCTAATAAAAAAGAAAATATTGTTATTAACTTATTATTAGAAGTTCTTTCTCTAATAATTGCTTGAACTCGTTTTAAATTAGAGATACCTGCCATACCTTATAATCCGTTAATAAAATATTTAATATGCTGTTCGTAAAACTGATTTTAAATTTCTCATTTCATCTAATACTTTACCTGTTCCTAGAGCTACACTTAATAATGTATCTTCGGCTACTGTAACTGGAAGGCCAGTGGCCTTTCTCAAAACAATATCCATTCCTGATAATAATGCACCACCACCAGTTAATATAATTCCTCTATCAACTATATCCGCTGCTAATTCTGGAGCTGTATTTTCTAGAGCTCTTTTTACAGCCTCTATTATTGTTCCAATTGGCTCAGCTAATGCTTCAGCAACATTTCTTTGTGATAATATTAATTCCTTTGGAACTCCATTAACTAAATCCCTCCCTTTAACAGTATACTTCTCACCATCTCCATCTTCAGGAGAAAAGGCAGAGCCAATGCTCTTTTTTAGTCTTTCAGCACTCATAGTTCCTATTAATAAATTATGGTGACGTCTCATATAAGCTATAATAGCTTCATCCATTTTGTCTCCGCCCACTCTAGCAGATTCTGCATAAACAATTCCACCTAATGACAAAACTGCAACTTCAGTAGTTCCTCCACCTATATCAACAATCATTGATCCACTTGGTTCTGTTACCGGAAGACCTGCACCGATAGCTGCAGCCATTGGTTCTTCAATTAAATATACTTTACGAGCACCTGCACGTTCAGCACTTTCATGGATAGCTCTTCTTTCTACACCTGTAGAGCCTGAAGGAACACATATAACAATAATTGGTGATGTAAAAGCTCGTCTATTATGAACTTTTTGAATAAAGTGCTTGATCATTTCCTCTGCAACTTCGAAGTCTGCTATAACTCCATCTCTCAAAGGTCTAATAACTTCAATATTACCAGGTGATCTACCTAACATTTCTTTTGCTTCTATTCCAACCGCCAAAACTTTATTTTTACCATCAGAATTTAGTATAGCTACTACAGAAGGTTCATTTAAGACTATACCTTGATTTTTTACATACACTAATGTGTTTGCTGTTCCAAGGTCTATAGCCATATCAGTTGACCAAAGGCCTGTTAATTTAGAAAACATAAAAATTATATCCTTTACTAATTACTTACAGAATTATTAATAAGAGATTTTCTTTCTCTTTTAATAATTAATTTATTTAAAGCACCTATATAGGCTCTTGCTGCAGCCACCATAGTATCTGTATCAGCTGCTTGACCATTAACTGATCTTCCATTTTCTGTTAGCCTTACTGTTACCTCTGCTTGCGCATCAGTTCCTTCTGTTACAGCATTAACTGCAAATAACTGTAATTTATAATTTCCTTCTACTATTGAAGATATTCCTTTAAAAATTGCATCAACGGGTCCGTCACCATTAATTTCAATTTCTTCAATATTATCGAAAACAGTTAAATTAATTTTTGCCAAAGCAGGTCCATTGGAGCCACACGCTAATGATAACGAATTGAACTTAACAAATTCACCAGAATCAGAAATACCATCATCAACTAAAGCTATAATATCTTCATCAAAAATATCTTTCTTCTTATCAGATAAATCTTTAAATCTATGAAATGCATCATTTAATTGATTATCAGAAACCTCATAGCCTAGTTCACTTAATTTAGATTTAAAAGCATGGCGTCCTGAGTGTTTACCCATAACTAAAGTAGATTTATTTAAACCTACGGATTCTGGTGTCATAATTTCATAGGTACCCGCGTGCTTAAGCATACCATCCTGGTGTATTCCTGATTCATGAGCAAATGCATTTGCGCCAACTATAGCCTTATTAGGTTGAACAGAAAAGCCAGTGATTGCTGATAAAAGTCTAGAAGATCTAGTAATAATTTCCGTATTAATATTTGTAGTAAATGGTAATAAATCTTTTCTTGTTTTTATAGCCATTACTACTTCTTCCAAAGAAGTATTTCCTGCTCTCTCACCAATTCCATTAATAGTACACTCAATTTGTCTAGCACCTTCTTTAACAGCTGCCAAAGAATTAGCTACAGCCAGACCTAGGTCATTGTGGCAATGCACACTTAGAATAGCCTTATCTATATTTGGAACTCTATTTTTAAGCATATTAATTAAAGAACCAAATTCTTCAGGTATTGCATAACCAACAGTATCAGGAATATTTATAGTACTAGCTCCAGCTTTTATAGCTCCTTCGACACATCTACATAAAAAATCATGGTCCGTCCTAGAGCCATCTTCTGGGCTCCACTCAACATCATCTACTTTATTTCTAGCATAAGAAACACTGTCTATTACCATGTTCAAAACTTCATCAGGTTCCATCTGAAGTTTGTATTTCATATGTAAAGGACTTGTAGATAAGAAAGTATGAATTCTTTTTCGCTTAGCATACCTTAAAGCTTCTGCAGATCTATCAATATCTTTATGAGCTGCTCTCGATAAAGAGCATATAATAGGACCATCTAAAGTATTTGAAATTTTTTTGACAGACTCAAAATCCCCATTAGACGCTATTGCAAAGCCGGCTTCTATTATATCAACCCCAAGAGATTGAAGAGTTTCGGCTATTCTTAATTTCTCTTCTAAATTCATTGAACACCCTGGAGATTGCTCACCATCTCTAAGTGTAGTATCAAATATTAGAATTTTATCTGAAGGAATCTCGTTTATTTTATTATTTTTTTTATATTTCATTATTATCTCCCATAGACTATTAAAATCTCAATTTAACCCAAAGTATTCTTTAATACTTTGGGAAAGTAAGTCGAGATCCAAGCAGAGCTATAAACAAACTCATGATTAATAATTCTATAGTTAAATGAAACAATTTCATTTTATTACTCTCATATTTATATTTAATTCTAATATGCCCCTAGAATACAAAGGATTCAAGCATATTTTAAATATAACTATAATTTTAAAAAAAAATATTTTGATAAAAACTAATTTTTATCTTTATCAACAAGTTTTTGTTCAGCTATCCATGGCATCATATCTCTTAATTTTTTTCCAACCTCTTCAAGTTGATGTTCTGCCGCTCTTCTTCTAGTTGCCTTAAAACTTGGTTGATTAACTTTACATTCTTGCATCCAATCTCTAGCAAATTTTCCTGACTGAATATCTTCAAGAACTTTCTTCATTTCTTTTCTAGTATCTTCCGTAATTATTCTTTTACCCGTTGTATAATCCCCATACTCAGCTGTATTTGATATAGAATACCTCATATTTGCAAGGCCACCTTCATACATTAGATCAACAATAAGTTTTACTTCATGTAAACATTCAAAATAAGCCATTTCAGGAGCATAACCAGCCTCTACTAAAGTTTCAAAACCAGCTGTAATCAATTCTGATAAACCTCCACATAGGACAACTTGTTCCCCAAATAAATCCGTCTCACATTCTTCCTTAAATGTTGTCTCTATAATTCCTGCTCGCCCCCCTCCAACAGCACAACCATAAGACAAACCTATATCAAGTGCATTTTTTGTTGAATCTTGTGCAACTGCTACTAATGATGGTACTCCTCCGCCCCTTAAATATTCAGATCTAACAGTATGCCCAGGCCCCTTAGGGGCTAACATAAATATATCTATATCTTTTCTAGGTTCTATTAATCCAAAATGAATATTTAATCCATGAGCAAAACCTAGTGCAGAACCTGGTTTCATATTATCTTTTAAACTTTCTTCCCAAATCTGAGACTGCAGCTCATCTGGAGTAGCCATCATCATTACATCTGCCCATTTTGCAGCATCTGCTACATTCATAACTTGGTACCCTACTTCTTTTGCTTTAGAAACTGAAGATGAATCTTCCCTTAATGCTATTCTTACATTTTTTACACCACTATCTTTCATATTAGCCGCATGAGCATGCCCCTGACTTCCATATCCAATCACTACAACATTTTTTGATTTTATTAGATTAACATCACAATCTCTATCGTAATATACTCTCATTATACTTCTCCATATTAATATTAATTATTTTTTTAGAAGTGCTTTTTCACCCCTAAGGATTGCTACTGCCCCTGTTCTCGAAACTTCAACTAATCCTAGTGGCTGCATTAATTTAATAAATGCATCTAACTTATCAGCTGAACCAGTTAATTCAAATACAAATGATTGATTTGAACTATCTATTACCCTCGCTCTAAATATGTCTGCCACTCTTAATGATTCTACTCTTCGTTCACCTTTTGCTTTAACTTTTACTAAAAGTAATTCTCTATTTACAAAAGACCCTTCATTATTTAAGTCAACAACTTTTCTAACTGGAACTATTCTTTCTAGTTGGGCTTTAATTTGTTCAATTACCATAGTTGTACCAGTAACCATAACCGTTACTCTAGATAAATTTCTATCCTCATCAACCTCTGCTACAGTTAAACTTTCAATATTGTAACCTCTAGCAGCAAACATACCTACCACTCTGGCAAGAACTCCAGATTTATTATCAACTATAACCGAGAATGTATGAGTACTAATATCAGCCAACAAAAAAAACTCCAAAATTACTCTTATCTATAAAGCAATTATCTACATTTAATTCTTTATAATGTAAAACTATAAA